>CAYRII010000206.1:0-5281 GCA_964424245.1 uncultured Terriglobales bacterium
CTCTGGGCCTGGCGAGGACCTCGTGGAAGGCCATTCTCTTCGCCTCGGCTGACGCCAAACGCCGCAGAAGAAAGGCCAAGGCGGCCGGTTGCACCAACAATTTGACCGGCGCGATGCAGAAGCACAGCGACGTGCTGCAGCTTCCCGGCGCGGCGCTGGTGGCCACCGGAGGAAAGATCCTGTGGCTGCACCGCGCGCAGCACACCGGCGATCTTCCGCCGGCGGAGGAGCTTTTCAGGATCGTGGCCAGGTTCATCCCCGCGCCCACGGCAAGCTAGTCCGCCGCCGCGCGCTCCCGCTCCATGCCAAGGCGCAGGTCTTCCGCCAGCAGCCGGTGGAACAGGTGCTCTCCGGCCTCGCGGCGCACCGAGAGCCGCCCCGCGCCGTAGGCGCGCGAAGCCAGGCCCTGCTGCACCGATTCACAGATGGCGAGGTCTTCATCCTGGATGCGTTCGCTCACGTCCATGCTGCGCTGGTTGCGTTCCTTCGCCGCTTCGCCCACGTCGGCGAAGTAAAACTCGAAAATCACGCGCACGCGGTCAATGCCCAGCGGCAGGACAAGATTGGTGTCGAGGTAGCCCTCGTACCAGTTGAGCATCAGGTTGGGATGCAGCCAGAAGTAGAGCGCCTTCCCCTGGCGCACCGAGGCCGTCATGGTTTCGCCGCCCTGGGCGTTGATGGGCGAGGACTGCAGGCAGCAGCGGTCGAAGTTTTCGATGGTGTAGTCGGTGTACTCCAGAATCGAGCTCAGTCCCTTGTGCAAGTGGGGAACGTGGTAGCCGCCATCCAGATAGTTGTCCACGAAGACCTTCCAGTTGCACTTCAGCTCGAAGACGCGCCGCTCGGCAAAGTGCAGCTTGTCCAGTCCCAGAGGAGCCACGCGCGCCGCCAGGCCTCCGAGAAACGCGCCCAGGCTTTCGGCCTCGAGGTCGAGGTTGACGAAAACGAATTTCTCCCATTCCGCCACCTGGACCGCCACCAGCCCGTTCTGCGCGCGGTCGAAGTTTTCCACGCCCGCGAATTCGGGCGCGCCTTTCAGGCTGCCGTCCAGCCCGTAGGTCCAGCCGTGATAGGGGCAGCGCAAGTGGGCGGCGCAGCCTTCAGGCTCGGTCATCACCGCCGCGGCGTGGTGGCGGCAGACGTTGTAAAAGGCGCGCAGCTTGCCGTCCTCGCCGCGTACCGCCACCAGCGGCTCGCCGGCGACGTTGGCGGTCACGTACTGGCCGGGCCGGGCCAGTTGTTCCGCGCGCGCCACCATCTGCCAGGTGCGGCCGAATACCGCGTGCCGCTCCAACTCGACCACACGCTCGTCGGTGTACCAGGAGGCAGGGATGGTCCACGCCTGGGCCAGCGGAGCGCCGGCGTCGTACTCGGCGAGAATGGATTCCAGCGGGTGAGGGCGTGCCGTCATGGTCGTGCCGTCTGCGGCGAACGCAACAGAGTACCGCATTCCCCGGCATGCGCGGAAGCAGGCGCGCTCGGGACGCCGTGGGCATGGCAGCGCCACCGCTCCCTGCGGTAGTCTTGGTCAAGGAGCCTCCGACCCATGAGCATCTTCCAGCTCTCCGACCTCCTGTACCTGCAAGGCAAGGCGGGCAAGCCCTACCTCGAGTTTCTTTGCTCGCAATCGCTCAGCGTGGGCGTCTACGTGTTGCCCGTTGGTGCCGTGGATCATCAATCGGCGCACGGCGAAGACGAGGTGTACTACGCGGCCCGCGGCCGCGGCATGCTTTATCTGGACGACAAGGAAGGCGGGCACGACCAGAGGGTCGAGCCCGGCTCCGTCATCTTCGTCGGAGCGGGCGTCGAGCACCGCTTCCACGACATCTCCGAGGACTTGGTGCTGGTGGTGTTCTTTGCCCCGCCGGAAGGCTCCCGGGCCAAGGAAAAGGTTCGCCCCGCCGGCTAGTTTCCCGCCGCCCGGCTGCGCAAGGCGCGCTTCAGCTTGTAGATGGGATAGCTTGCCGCCAGCACCAGCAGCGCATACACGCTGTTCCGCGTATCGCCGGCAATGGCGCCCGCCAGGAACGCGATCGAGCCGGCCAGCGCCAGCCCGGTGGTCCACGGGTAACCCCAGGCGCGATACGGCCGCGGAGTCTCGGGCTCGCGCCACCGCAGCACGAACATGGCAACGTAGGCCAGCACGTAGTCGGTGACAAAGAAAAACGTTGTCACCGCCAGCACGTCTTCGAAGGGACGCTTTTCGCCCAAGCGCAGCAGCGGAAGCAGGGTGAGCCCCACCGCGCCGGCTACGCTCAGCAACAGGGCCGTGGTCGGAGTGCCTCCTGGATTCACCCGCGCAACCACGCGGGGAAGCAGCCCGTCCCGGCTCATGGCAAACGTAATGCGGCTCGCCATCAGGTGGTAAGCGTTGATGCCGGCGAGCATGGAAAGGATCAGCAGCGCGCTGACCACGGTGATGGTCCATTCGCCGAAGATGGTGGCGGCCGCCGATCCCAGCGCCAGCTTGTCACCTGCGATCGACGTCATGGGCAGCGCATACACCAGAGCCAGGTTCACGAGCAGATAAATAGCCATCAGCGCAAACACTCCCCAGATGGTCGAGCGCGGGGCGTCGCGGCCGGGATCGCGCAGTTCTTCGCCAAAATAAATGGCCCCGTACCAGCCGTCGTAGGTGTAGATGACGGCCTGTGCGGCGATCACCAGCGCCACCAGCAACGGCACTCCACCGGGCAATGGCGCGGAAGCGGTTCCGCCGGCGGGGCTGACCAGCAGAAAAATGGCCGCCACCAGGGCGACGAATCCCAGTGCTTTGGCGGCGCTGGTTATGTTCTGGATCAGGCTGCCCCAGCGGATGCCGTGCCATTGCAGCAGCGCCATGCCCACGGTGACGGCAATGGCGGTGGTGACCTCGCGTCCCGCCAGCTCAGGATGCTGGGGCAGGTGCCGCCGCAAAAGGATGTCCACGTACTCGCCAATCACGATGGAAACGGCGGCCGTGGTGCCGCACTGGGCCAGCCAGTCCGTCCATCCCACGGCGAAACCCGGAAACTCGCCCAGCGCCCGGCGCGTGAACACGTAGTAGCCGCCGGAGCGCGGCGTCATGGCGCTCAGCTCGGAGATGGAGAAGGCGCCCAGCAACGCGTACAACCCGCCCGCCACCCACACCGCCAGGTACACCCACACGTTGGGAAGTTGCGCCGCCACTTCTCCGGACGTGCGCACAATGCCGGCGCCGATGGTGTTGCCGATGATGACCGCCAGGCCAAAGCCCACTCCCAGGATCTGCAGCAACCCACGGCCGCCGCGGGCGGCAACCTTTCCGGCGGCGGGGGATTCGGTTGTCTGGGTCGGGGAAGGTGCAGGCATGATGGGCTTGATCATCCCATCCCGAGTTCGCTGGCCGATTCCAGCGGCGTGCCGCAATCGCGGCAGATTACCGCCGAGCAGTCGCCGCAGGTCAGCGGCTCTTTCACTTCACGGGCGCACTGCGGGCAGTAGAGCGCCTCCGGATCGAGCTCCGGGGTTTGAGCCATGGGACCGGCAACTGTAGCATAGGTGCTGCACCCTCGCCGAGTGCTCTGAGAACTGAGAACTGAGAACTGAGAACTGCCTTCATGACTCCCGACGAAATCCTGCAGCAGGAATTCAATCGCTGGGCCGAGCAGGGCCGCGGCGAGGAGATGGAGCAGCACCATCTCGACATCACCGCCAAAACCCTGCGCCGCATGGAACTCCGCCCCGGCGAGCGCGTGCTCGACCTGGGTTGCGGTGCCGGCTGGGCCACGCGCCTGCTGGCGCGCCTGGTGGGTGAGGGTCCCGAAGGCCACGGCCAGGTGGTGGGACTCGACATCTCAGACGAAATGATCCGCCGCGCGCGCAGCGCCTCGCGCGATTTCGACAACATCATGTTCATCTGGGGTTCCGCGCAGAAAATTCCCTGGGAAGAAAACTTCTTTGACAAGGTGCTCTCCGTCGAGTCTTTCTACTATTACCCCGACCCGCACCGCGTGCTGCACGAACTGTTCCGCGTGATGGCGCCGCGCGGCCGCCTCTTCATCCTCATCAACCTCTACAAGGACAACCCCTATTCGCTGCGCTGGGTGGAAGAGCTCAAGGTGCCGGTGCACGCTCTTTCCGAGGCTGAGTACGTGGCATTGCTCCAAGAACACGCCTTCGAGAACGTGGAGGCGCACCGCATTCCCGATGATTCACCCACGCCCGAGGAGTACAGCGGCAAGTGGTTCGAGAATGCCCAGGAGCTCCGCGAGTTCAAGCGCATCGGAGCGCTGCTGCTCGTGGCCGAAAAGCCCAACCTGCGCAATCCCGCTCCGCCCTACCGAATCTACTGACGAACGTTGCGCTACACCGCGTCCGACACACTGCTGAACGTAAACTCCTTCACCTTCATGGCCGGCACCACGCGATTGTCCATGCGCTCGGCGCGGCCCAGCATTTCCACGTTGGCCAGCATGTTGGCCGGGCTTTCGTTCCAGCGCAGGTTCATCACCGGATGCACCACCTTGCCTTTTTCGATCCGGAACAGCCCATCGCGTGTCAGCCCGGTAAGCTGCACGGTCTGCGGGTTGAGCGAGCGGATATACCAGAAGCGCGTCACCAGCAGGCCGCGTTCGGTGGCCGCGATCAGCTCCTCCAGCGAATGGTCCTCGCCCTCGATCACCAGGCCGGTGCCCGCCGAGGGCGTAGGCGCCATATCTTTCTTGCGCGCCCAATAGCGGTCATAAACAAGATTCTTCACCACGCCTTTCTCAATCCAGGTCATCTTTTGTGAGGGCAGGAAGCTGGGGCCGCCACCGCCGCCGCCAAAAAAGAACTGCCCCACTCCGCCGATGCCGGTGGGCACGTTGCCCACCCAGGGCAGGCCCGGATTGCGCGTGTCAAAGGGATCGGTGCGCGCGCTGATTTTTTCCGAGAACATCTTTTCCCCCAGCCGCGTCCCGCCGCCGCGCTTGGTCATCAGCGACCGTCCTTCGTCCGCTGCGCGCGCGTTGAAAGCGTTGAACAGGGGCTGGAGAATCTCCGCCACCGCCGCCGCTTCCAGCACCACGGTGTATTTCCCGGGCTCGATGGGTCGCGGCTTCTGCGAGAGCACCGCCTTGTCGATGGCCACTCCGGCCACGCGCGGCGCATCCACGTCCGCCAGCCGGTAGCTCTCCGCCGAAGCCCAGCCGGAGCCGGTTCCGTCCGGCGTGCGCGCCGTAAGCGAGTATTCCGTCCGCGTGCGCGTGGCATAGCCGAAGTTGCCGCGGCTGTTGCCCAGGGCCAGCCCATCGGCGGTGCGCTCAAAGTATCCCGCCGA
>CAYRII010000207.1:0-5224 GCA_964424245.1 uncultured Terriglobales bacterium
GGCAATGCCGGCCACCGACAAAAGGATGTGCGCATAGAGCCACCCCCAGGACGGTCGCACGGTTCCGGTGACGAACAGCGCCACGCCCACGAGGGCCCCTGCAGAGAGAACCAGCCACCCCGACCTGCGCAATCCTGACCAGGAACCCATTCGCGAACGCAAGAGCCGCAACAGAAGGACAGTCAGCGCCAGGCCCGCGAGTCCATGGGCTCCGACGGCTGCCATGTAGAAAACGTTAGGGCCGGGAAATGCGTAGAGGTACGCGCCGGAAAGGATCAGCAGCCAAAGAAAAAACTTGGGCGCACGGTTCATCGTGAAGGCAGGGCTGCAATTGTTGACTTTCGCCAGCGCAATGTCAACGCGGAGCAGACTCACTGGCTTCCCGGCCATTCTCCCCGTACGCAACTCGTCCGCGCGCGCTTCGAGGCCGCCTGGCGCGACGCGGATACCGAGCTGCGCCTCGAAGGTCTGTAACTCAGGGCAGTGCTTGCAGCGTGGTATTGACCAGAAAAGGGTCGTCGAACGTGGTTTGTTCGCCGGCTTTCTTTCCCTTGACCGGCATGAGGCGCGCGGTCAGCGGTTTTTTCCACTTGAAGGCCAGCGTGGCCATGTCGCCAAGGATGCGCTCCAGTTGCTCCTCCGTCACGTCGCCCGGCAGAGGCACGGTGTCCAGCCCGGTGCCGCAGACTGCTGAGTACGCCAGCAGAGCGTCCACGGTCAGCCGCCCCTCCGCCCATCGCCGGGCCAGAACAGAATCCTCCAGCACCGGCACCATCATCCCGGAGTAACCCGTCTGCTTCACGGGAAGCGCCCTCAGGACACGAGTCACCAGTGCCGCTGCCGTTAGCGTGCCGCTGGAGCCGACCGGGGCGCCGGTAAAGTTTTCCAGGGCCTCGCCGATGGAGACGTCGCGCAACGGCGCCGGCGAAAGATCGATGCCCTCGTAGCGCCAGCCCAGCTCCGGCTCGAGCTTCCGTGCTACCGCTTCGATGGCGGCGGCGTGGGGGCTGAGCGCGGCTTGCAATCTCACTTCGGCCAGCGCCACGTCACCGCCGGTACCGTCCAGGGCCTCCGCCACCACGTTGGCGGCCTGCCAGGCAATGGCAAACTCTCCGCCCTCGCCCCGGTTATAGGCTCCGGGGAAAAACGGCCCGTGCGGCCCCAACATGGCGATGGCAGCAAAGTTGAAGTTGCCATATCCGCCGGGAGAATTCTCCGCCAGGTCTTTCATCAGGCGCGCCGCCGCGCGCACCGACTTCCAATGCACGCCATCCTCGCCTGCCACCACCACCGTTCCGCTCAGCAGCTTGGAGTCGCGCATCACCTCGGCCAGTAGATCCACAAAGCGCGGGTCGTCGGAGTCCGCCTCCATCGCCGGGCCGATGGCGGGCGAGAACGGTTCCTTTGCAGCCAGCGCCTCGTACTGGCGGAAGAATTCCAGCGCCTGCTCGCGGCTCATGGCACGCACGTATTCCGGAAAAGGCTGCGTGGCAATGCGCAGGTCTTGGACCTCATAGCCCGCCTTCTCGAACGCGGACCGCGCCTGGCGCAGCTTCTTCATCGTCTCCGCGACCTGCTGCTCGTAGCGCGCCGGTTCCAGGCGGATGAAGGCGGTGACGGCGCGGATTTTCGGCCTCTCTGCGGCCACGGCGAGCGTTGCCGCCGCGCACAAGCCGATAACCAGGAGGAGCAGACGGGCGATGCCCGGGCGCATTCGCAACTCCTTATTGCAGTGGGTCTAATGGTGCAAAGTGGAGGCCGATTCTATCAGGGAACTCGTCCCCGCATTTCCTCTTGGAGCCCGGCGTGGGATACCGTTCGACCGGGAAACTCAAGATTGCATGAAGATGGTGGCCAGGGACGGAATCGAACCGCCGACGCCGGCCTTTTCAGGGCCGCGCTCTACCATCTGAGCTACCTGGCCACACCCTTAAGGGAACGGGCGGGCGCCATTCCCGAATTCCGCTTTTCCTGTTTCGCCTCCCGCGCCGGTGCGAACCGCAACCATAGGCTCCGGGGCGAGAACTCCGGGAGAATGATCATTCCTGGACGTGCCGCGGGCCGCAGCCCGCGGAGCCTGCGGAGGCATGATTATAGCAATCTCCGCCGAATAGCCCCAAACCGGGCTCGATTCCGTCATCAGGCTCCTTCCAGTTGGTCTCGGCCAAGCCCCAGATTCTGGCCGAACCGGTCGAAAACCACCCCCTCGGAGCAGACCCGGCCCCCCCAAAAAGGAACAAGAAAAAGTATTGCCAAATCTTCCGTTTATCACTATAGTTCCTCCCGTCTCTTGGCCGTCGGGGGTGGGTCGAAACCGGCTGTTCTGGATAGCCCTCCTTCTAGCGGATTCATACAGTCTCGGATTTTTTCTGAAGCTTTAGATAGCTTTGGTCTGATGGTCCTGTTCCAGGGAATTGCTGAAAGCGTTCTACCTCGAGTGGAACGCACAGGAGGCTGTATGAGCAAGTGGACTCGGTTCGCGCTGCTTTCGTTTGCCCTCGTAGTTGCGACGTCATTACCCGCCTTTGCCGCCTCGCAGAACGCCGTGGTATACGGCACGGTATACGATGCCGCAGGCAGTCCCATGCCCGGCGTCTCCGTACAGTTGGACAACGCGGCCCTGGGCTTCTCGCGGTCTACGGTCACGGGGTCTGACGGCTCGTACAACTTTGCCGAGGTGCCTCCGGCGGACGACTACAAGCTCACCGCCAGCAAGGAGGGCAAGAATCTCGACATCCGCAGCGGCATCAGCGTCAACGTGGGCGACGAGCGCGTAATCCTGCCTCCCCTGAAGGAGCAGGCTGCGGCGGCTACGGCCGGGGGGCAGGTGGTGGAGCAGAAGGCGGCCGCATCGGGAGTCGCGCTGGAAACGGTCAGCACTACGATGAGCGGCGTGATCACCGGCGACCAACTGCGTTCCCTGCCGCTGTATAACCGCAACTTCCTGGCTTTGGGCCTGCTGGCGCCTAACGTGCGCGAAACTGAGCCTGGCTCAGGCCTGGCGGGAGCCTCGTTCAGCGTGGCCGGCCTCCGGCCCTCTTCGAATGCTTTCCTATTGGATGGCGCGGATAACGTGGCCTCCAGCTCGAACCAGGCGATTCCCTTCCAGGTGAACGACTCCATCCAGGAATTCCGCGTGGTCTCCTCGGCGGGAAGCGCCGAGTACGGCCGGAACAGTGGCGGCACGGTCAATGTGGTCACCCGCCGCGGGGGCAACGCCTTCCACGGCAGCGCCTACGGCTACTTTGCCAATGATGCTTTGAACGCCGAGAGCCCCTTGTCGGTGTACAACGGGACCACGTTTGACCAGGCGGCTGCCTACGCCGGGCCTACGACGGGAGCTGTCGCCGCAAACCAGGCACCCCTGAACTACAACGACTACGTGCGTAGCGCGCTGGCCTCGGGCTTCTGTACTAATTCTCTGGATGCCTTCACCGGAACTCCGGGCCCTAATGCTTGCATCACCGGCAGCGGCGGGGGCTTCTTCGGCGGTGGCGTAGGTGGCGGTCCGGGGTTTACCGGACGCAACGACCTCTTTGATCCCGCTGCCATTCTGGCCGCCAACGACAGCCGTTCCATACCGTTTGACTCCAAGCAGTTCGGCGTGAGCATGGGCGGCGCCTTGAGCAAGGACAAGCTCTTCTTCTTCGGCAGTTATGAAGGGACAAGGATCAACAACCCCACGCCCATCTTCGAGCGCGTGCCTTCGACGTTTGACCGCACCTACGACCCGCTGGGCAGTGGACAATTTCAGTTTGCCGCAAACGATCCGAACTATCTGCTCTCACGGGACATCCTCAGTCTGTTCCCGGCGCCTAACGTGGTTGGCGTACCCGGCGTGCTGGAATTTTTCAAAGGCGAGGCGCCAAACTACACCAACGTGCATAACGGACTGGTACGGCTGGATTATGCCCAGTCCTCAGAGCGCAACTGGAGCGTGCGCTACGCGGTGCAAACGCTCGATCAGTTGCACTCCGCCACCCTGCCCGTGCAGTCCACCTACCCCGGCAACGGGGCCTTGCGCGACGCGCTCAACCAGAACCTGAGCATCAGCTACTCCCACGCCTTTTCGCCCAACGTGATCAACGAGCTGCGCCTGGGCTTCAACCGCTTCCGGGTGGGCGAGACTCCGCAGGACGCTTCCTTTGACGCTACTACTCTGGGCGTGCCCGGCTTCAACCTGCCCAGCAGCTCCATGATGAGCATCTTCCTGCACGGCATTGACCCGCAGTACAGCGGCGCCACCCCGGGCTTCAATGGGGCCATTGCAGGCAATTCTGAATCCTCCATCATGTCGCCAACGCTGGACTACCTGTTCCCCTTTGCCCGGCTGGGCGCACCCCTCATTGCCCCGGGAAACCGCGAGGATACGACCCTGTTCCTTGCCGACGGCCTCTCCATCACCAAAGGGCGGCACACGGTAAAGCTGGGCGGCGACTTCCGCAAGCTGCGCAACCGCGTGAACAACGGCGCCTTCGCGCGGGGATTCATGTATTCCGGCAACATCGGGGAGTTCACCAGCGACAGTGAAACCTGCAATGAAGGTTGCGCTTTCGGCGGCTTTTTCGGCGCTGCCGATTCCTTCTCCAGGCCTTCCTTTGACTTTGCCCAACGCCAGGCGGAAGCCTTTGCGGGCCGTTTCGATTCCTATGCCGTCTCCGGGTACGTGCAGGACACGTGGCGCTTCCATCCCCGGTGGACCGTCAACGTGGGCGTACGCTATGACTACTTCTCGCCTCCCCAGGAGCGCGACGACGCCCTTTTCAACTACGAGCCTCTGGCCAATGGCCTGGTGCGGCAGAACCGGCCTGGCGGCATATCGGATCCGTACGGGCTCACCTGCCCCAACCAGCCTACAGTCAATGAATCCATTCCTTTTGGCCTCGTGAATAACCCGTTTAATACCCCGCCACCGCCGTTATGGTCCTGCAACCCTAGTGCAGCGACCGGACAGATCATCAATTCCGATTTGTGGAACCTGGCGCCGCGCGCCGGCCTGGCCTGGGACGTGTGGGGCGACGGCAAAACGGTCTTCCGCTTCGGCATCGGCTGGTACTACGACCAACTGCCCACCAGCCAGATGTACCCGCTGCTGTTCAACAACGCCGCGCTTTCGCGGAACAACACAGTTTTCGGCCAGGTGGTGGACGTCTTTGGAATCCAATGTGTTAACAGCTTTACGCAGTGCGGCACCGGGATTTCCATGATCAACCCGGCTGTACAG
>CAYRII010000208.1:0-5192 GCA_964424245.1 uncultured Terriglobales bacterium
CTGGCTGTGGCCGAGGTAACTCACCACAGAGACACAGAGGGCACAGAGGGAAGTCCTGCTTTGGTTTTTCCTCGCCGATGCCTGTTGATGGCAGCGGAACCGCGGGCATTGAGACTCGATCGGGCCCCTTTTCCGCGGCCGTCATCCCGAGCGAGGGAAGGCTCCCGCGCGTTTTCTCCAGCGCGGGAAACCTGAGTCGAGGGATCTTGGGTTTGCTTTTTCCCGGGATGCCGGCTCGGCGGCTACTTTTTCGCTTTGGCGATGGCCAGCAGCAGATCGCTATCGGCGCCCACGGCGCGCAAGCGCTGCTCGATTTCATCCGTCAGGGCAAAATCCACGCCGTAGTCGGTGACAAAGCCCATGAGGCGGCTCTTGGCCACGCCGCTCTTGAGCGCCTCTTCGACCTCTTCGACGGTCATGGACTTGGGCCCCGCGGCCACCAGCCTGGCTTCCACGGTGCGCGTTTCCCCGCCGGCCAGCGTGGCCTCTCCGGCCCAGTCCTTGTAGCCCAGGTAGCTGATGCGCAGGCGGTAGGTTCCCGGCGGCAGGTCAATCAGCAGCACGCCTTCTTTTTCGCTGGTGGAGCCGCGGAACTTGTCGTCGAGATAGACCTGCGCCTGGCCGGGCTGGGTGGTGACGCGCAGCGTGGCCACCTGGCTCTTGCGCGCTTCCGCCTCGCGCGCCAGGCGCGCTTCCTCGGCGCGAGCGGCTTTGGCCACTTCCTCCGCGCGCGCTTTGGCCTCCGCCTGGCGGCGCGCTTCCGTGATCGGCTTCACGCGCGCGTAGGCCGTGGCGAAGTTTTGCAACGCCTCCAGAACGTCGCGCGAGGTTCCCCCCTCGGGACTGCACTGCAAGCGCATGAAGAGCCATTTGCCGGAGCTGCGAAACTGCAGCTCGGCAAAGCCGTACCAGTCCTTGGAATTCTTCAGGTCGCTGCGCGGCGTATCCAGCGTGGAGCCCTGCTTGTTGAAGGCCCCGGGGCTGTAGCGGATGCGATCGCGTGAAACGTAGAGAAAGCCGTGTTCCCCGCCCTCGAATTTCAGCCAGCCGGTGCGCTGCGTGGCGCTGACCCCGAAGCGCAGCACGGGATTGAGATCGGTGCTCTCCGGCGCCAGCTCGCCGCGCTCCGCGGCGCAGAGTTCGGTCCAACCCTCCATCTGCTGCCAGGGTATTCCCTGCTGCTGGGCCGGGGCTGAGGACACGAGCAGCAGCCACACAACGAGGCTTGCCCTGCGGGCGGATCGGCAAATGCTTTGCCGGGACATCTTTTGTTCCTGAGCCGGAGATTATGCACCAACTACGGGATTTTGGCACCGTTCCGTTTTCGCTTGCGGCGTCGCCGGGGAGCGGCAGCCGAGGCGAGGGTATGCGAGGCTGAGTTTGGAGCCGGCGCGGGGCCGGAGGCGGAGGGCGGGAGCCATGATTTTTTGTAGCGCTCCACGCCAGCCAAGGAAGGTTCCGTTTCCGCTTTTGCTCCCAGGAGGCGCCAGGCTTCGCGGTAACGCTCGGTACGGCTGGTGCTGTTGGGGACGTGAGGGAACAACTTGAGTTCATTGGTGGGCAACGCCCGGGCGGGCACAATGTACCAGGCATTGTAAGGAACGACCCAAGCGACGAGGAAGTCGATGTCGTCGGGAGTAAACGACCTGCTGTCGCCGTGGAGACGGGTGCTGACGCGGAAACAGCGTGAGTTGGGGACGTGGGTGCAACGGACCTGAACGCGCAAGAGGCGTTTGCCGTTGTCCACGATGACGTCATAGGGGGCGCTGTCGCCGAAAGGCTTGGAGACGGTGAGGCCGCGCTCGGCGGCCTGGTACATGAAGGCAAGCTCCGCCCGCTCCCCTTTGGCTTTGGGAGCGCGGGAGGAGCTGGACATTTTCTCTCAGAAACCTATTATAAGTTCATTATAGCATACAGAGTAGGGCGATTGGGACATTTTGCCAAAATTCTATGTGGCGCGTAATCAAAGAGTTAGAGCGAAAAAGGCGGAATCGGGGGCTTGACAAGAAAAAGCCTCAGGCAGCGGCTGCGGACCCCCTCCCGGGGGGGCCTGATTTCTTCCTGTAAGCTACTGAAAAATTAAGACTTACATACCCCACTAAAGTGCCATGGGTAACCACACTAAAAAGTACTGAAGTGGGATTGCGCCCTTGCCTCGCATGCACTACTCTGAGTACCGGAATCGCGAGGTTCCCACGGAGGAAGTCATGAATTCGAAGGTGGCGAAGTTGAAGGTGGCAGCGCTGGTGCTGGCAGTAGTGGCAGTGCTGGTGTCGGTCCCCCAGATGGCGGAAGCAGCCAAACCGTCCGCGCAAGGGAAAGCGCTGAACGTGCAGGCCGAGCTGACGGAGACTTGCAACAATTGCGCCACCGACGCCGCTCCCAAGGGCGGGTCAGGGCCCTACAGCGTGCGCAACGATGATGCCGGACCGTACACGCCGGGTAACGGCGTGCAGTCACAGATCCTGACGCACAACGCGGTGTACACGCTGGATACGATGGACACGCTGGTGAACGGCAAGGTGGGCGCCGGCACGCGCTACGTCAAGATGCATTTCTACACATCAGTTTCGAACCAGTTGCCGGCCTGCTGGCTGATCGATGCCAATCCGCAGGACCAGAACCAGGCGGTCAACTGGTCGGTGTTTTCGCAGAACACCATGGCCTTTACGGACATGGTGATCGGCCAGTCCTATCCGGGGTTTTCGCGCATGGACTTCAACGTGCGCAACGATGTCTGCGACCGGGAAATCTTCCGCTTCTACCTGCGCTGGTCCAACGTGTGCATCAAGCGCACCGGCGACAAGAGCTGGGAAGTGACCTCGGATACCTGCGGCCGGGCCACCAACTACGGCGAAGCCACCCTGGAAGGCCAGGGCGGAAAGAAAAAGGAAACCGTCAACTACGGCGACTGGCGGATGCCCTTCCAGCTTCTACTCAGCGCGCCCTAAGAGCCGCCGCAATCGGATTCAGGCAAGGGACCACCGCGCGTGGTCCCTTTTGCTTTGCGCTTTTTTCGGCAAGCAGTTGCGCGCGGGCCCGCCCACGGTGTATGCAACTGCCATGGCCATTGAAAAAGTCAACCTTGCAGAGAAGTTCTCGCGCTTTTCCGAGCCCTGGAGCCCGAAGATTGCCGGCGAGATCAACGACGCCTACCTGAAGCTGGTGAAGTTTACCGGCGAATTTCTGTGGCACCACCACGAGCACGAGGACGAGCTGTTCCTGGTGGTGAAGGGCGTGATGCGCATGAAGCTGCGCGATCCGGAGGAGCGCGAGGTGGCGGTGGGCGAAGGCGAGTTCATCATCATTCCGCGCGGCGTGGAGCACTGTCCCATGGCGGACGCCGAGGCCCAGGTGGTGCTGCTGGAGCCCAAGACCACGCTCAACACCGGCAACGTGCGCAACCAGCGCACGCGGGAAACGCTGGGGCGCGTGTGAGCACGGCTCCGGGCGCCGGGTTGCAGAGGGTGTGCGTGTTCTGCTCCTCGAGCGAAGAGGTGGCGCCGGTTTACCTGCAAGTGGCGCAGGAGCTGGGGCAGGCGCTGGCCGAGCGCAACCTGACGCTGGTGTATGGCGGCTGCCACGTGGGGACGATGGGAGTGGTGGCGCGCTCGGTGCACCGCTTCGGCGGCACGGTGGTGGGCGTGATTCCGGCAGCGCTGCGCGACCGCGGCCTGGCGTACGTGAGCGCCGATGAGTTGATCGTAACCTCCGGCCTCAGGGAGCGCAAAGCGGAGATGGAAGCGCGCGCCGACGCCTTTGTGGTGCTGCCAGGCGGCGTGGGCACGCTGGAAGAAGCGCTGGAGATCCTGGCGCAGAAGACGGTGGGCGCGCACCAGAAGCCCATGGTGTTTGTGAACACGCGCGGGTTTTACGATGCGCTGGTGGGCATGTTCGAGAGCTGGATTGAGCAGCGCTTTGCGCGACCGGCGCACCGCGAACTCTACCGCGTGGCTCCGGACGTGGCGCACGCGGTGGGGTATCTCGACGGGCTGCGCCCGGCAGGCGGGCGCAAATGACCGCTGCTTTTCCGGCGCGTTGCGCAGGAATCCTGCTACGGGCTCAGGCGCCCTGCTTGGAGGGCCGCCAGCGCAGTTCGTCGAGCGTCTGCACGATGGCTTCGAGGAAGGCGGAGACCTTTTCCGGCTCCTCCACGTAGCCGCGGCCGCTGGCGCGGATGGATTCCTTGGTGATTTCTGCGGCCATTTCCAGGATTTCAGGCGCGATGGGCATGGTTCCTCCTGCGGGGAGTGGGGGCCATCATACAGCGCGGGAGCGCCGCCTCCAACCGTGTGGCAGCGCGCGGGCGCCGATTGACCGAAATCGCGCGGGCAGGCTACAATAACCAAGTTGCCTGTAGCGCCAATCCCTACAGTAGACAAGGGTTTCAGAGCAGACGGAGGCATTCATATGTATGCAGTTATCCGCGCTGGGGGCAAGCAGTTTCGGGTTGCGCCCGGCGACGTAATCCGGATTGAAAAGTCGTCCTCCAAGGATGGCCGGGTGGAGTTTACCGACGTGCTGGCCGTCTCCAAGGGCGAAGGCCGGATTGCGCGTCCACAGGACGGCGCCCGGGTGAGCGGCCAGGTGGTGGAGGAAGGCCGCGCGGACAAGATCCTGGTGTTCCACTTCAAGCGCAAGAAGCAGTACAAGCGCCTGCGCGGGCATCGGCAGCCGTTTACGGCGGTGCGCATCACCGAGATCGCGTTTGACGGCCAGAAGTTCAGCGCGCCCGAACTGCCGGTGAAGGCGGAGAAAAAGCCCAAGGCCAAAGCGGCGGAAGCGGTTGAGGCCAAGCCGGAGAAGAAAGCGGAGCACAAAGGGAAGGCTGCTGCGGCGAAGAAAGCGGCAGCGCCCAAAGCCAAAGCCCGGGCGAAGTCCGCCAAGCCGGCGAAGGACAAGAAGAAGAAATAGCGGGGGAGTCAAGCCATGGCACATAAAAAAGGACTGGGAAGTTCGCGCAACGGGCGCGATTCCAACGCGCAGCGGCTGGGCGTGAAGGCGTTCGGAGGCCAGCTGGTCCCGGGCGGGACCATCATCGTGCGCCAGCGCGGTACGCGCATCAAGCCCGGACTGAACGTGGGCCGCGGCAAGGACGACACGTTGTTCGCCAAGATCACCGGCGTCCTCAAGTTCGTGGACAAGGGTTCGATGGGCCGCTACGTGATGGTGGAGCCGGTGGAGGAACCGGC
>CAYRII010000209.1:0-5189 GCA_964424245.1 uncultured Terriglobales bacterium
ATCCTGACGCAGGTTGGCCAGGTCCACGCGCAGCTCGCGTGCCGACTGGTAGCGATGAGCCGGATCCTTGTCGAGCGCCTTAAGGATGGCACTCTCCAAGCCTGGCGACACGCTGCGATTCACCTCTCGAGGCGGCACCGGGGCCTGATTCAGGATGGCATTGATGAGCAGGGGCCCGCTTTCGGGAAAAGGGCGGTGGCCGCTGGCCATCTCATAAAGCACGGCACCCAGGGCGTAGATATCCGTCCGCGAGTCCGTTTCCTTGCCGGTTAGCTGTTCGGGCGCCATATAGGGGAGCGTGCCCACGGCGCCCTGCGTCTGGCTAAGACTCTCCGTGGGGGCTGCTTCGTCCACCGGCTGCAGCAGGCGAGCTAGGCCGAAATCGAGCACTTTGGCCTGACCCTTGGGTGTCAACATGATGTTGCCCGGCTTGAGGTCGCGGTGGACGATGCCGCGTTCATGGGCTTCCTCGAGCGCTTGGGCAATTTGAATGCCCAGGTTCAACACTTCCTTTTCTGGAAGTGCCCCGCCAGCCAGTTTCTGCGCGAGACTGAGGCCGGAGACATACTCCAGGACGAGAAAATCCACGCCGTCCTGAGTGTTGAAGTCGAAGACAGTCTCGATGTTGGGATGGCTGAGCTTGGAAAGCGTCAGGGCTTCCTTGCGGAAGCGCTTGCGGGCGGTTTCGTCGGCCAGGCTGCCTGCCGGCAGGACCTTCAGGGCAACGTCGCGCTCCAGGCGCTGGTCGAGCGCGCGGTAGACTACACCCATTCCGCCGGCACCAATCTGCTCCCGGACCCGGTAATGGCCGAGCGTCTGGCCGATCACGGCAACACTCCTAAGGCCCGGATGTTAGGCCCGGACTTCTGGGCAAGTCAACGCGCGCGGCCGGGCATAGGCGGAGAGGCGCCCAGAGGCGCGGCGCTCACGATTCTCTTCCCTTCCTCGACCAGAATCCACTGGCCGGCCTTGACGTTGGTGAACCGGTCCACGGTGCCGCTGGGCCAGCGAACCTCCACCTCATCCGCCTGCGAGTGCAGACCCAATCCGAACGTGAGCACCAGTTCGCTCTGGGACAGGTAGCTGGAGCCGCTGCGCAGCACCTGCTGCTGCCTGGCGTCGCCAGACCGAACGGAAACCACAGCACCCAGGCCGTTGCGGTTGGAGCGTGTGCCTTTCAATTGGATGCGCAAGGAGCGGTTCTGCGAGCCGTCGTTGCGAAACAGGTAGGCGGGGCCGCCATTGGTGGTGACCAGCAAGTCGAGGTCGCCGTCGTTGTCAAAGTCTGCATACGCGGCGCCGCGCGCGACGCGCGCGCGCGCAAAACCTGCACCCAGGGACGACGTGGTTTCCTGGAAACGCCCATCGCCCAGGTTGCGGAAGACGTGCGGAGGCTGGGCGTAGGAAACGCGCCTCTGGATGCGCTCGATTTCGTTTTCAATGTGGCCGTTGGCCACAAAGATGTCCAGCCAGCCGTCCAGGTCGTAGTCCAGGAAAAAGCAGGCGAAGCCCAGGGTAAGAAGACTATTTCGTCCCACTTCGGAGCGCGGTGCTTCATCTACAAACAGGCCGTTGCCCTCGTTGTGATACAAGGCCATCATCTGGTTGGAGAAATTGGAGATGAGGATGCTCGGCCGTCCGGAACGGTCATAGTCCGCTGCGTCCACTCCCATGCCGGCGCGGGCCACTCCGTCTTCGCTGAAGGCCACGCCCGCGAGCACGCCCTTTTCGGTGAAAGATCCCTTGCCGGTGTTGACGTAAAGCTTGTTGGGTTGCGTATCGTTGACCAGAAGCAGGTCCGGCCAGCCGTCCTGATTGGCGTCGAGAACGGCGATGCCCAGTCCCTTCGAGGTCGGGTCGAAGAGGCCTGCGGCGCGGGTGGTGTCCTGAAACTTGCCGTCTCCCAGGTTGCGCCACATGCGGGCCGAAGCGCCGCGATAGGACTCCGGAGTGCAATAGGACTTGCGCGTTCCATCCAGCGTGCAGAACAGATCGTTTTTGATCGACCACTGGACGTAGTTGGCGACAAACAGGTCCAGGCGGCCGTCCTTGTCGTAATCCACCCAGGCGGCGCTGGTGGAGAACTCGTCCGGTCCTGCGAGACCCGCTTCCTTCGTAACATCCGCAAAAGTGCCGCGGCCGGTATTGCGAAAGAGCCGGCTCTGGCCCAGAGCGCTGACAAACACATCGTCGTGGCCATCGTTGTCAAAATCGCCCACGGCCACGCCCATGCCATAAAGGCGAACGGCCAGGCCGGCGGCGCGGGTCGCGTCGCTGAACGTGCCGTTACGGTTGTTGCGGAACAGCTTCAGAGTCGAAGGGCGTTGCGGGCGGCCGGGCCAGTCTTCGCCGTTCACCAGCAGGACATCCTGCCACCCGTCGCCGTCGAAGTCGAGAAAAGCCGCGCCGGCGCCCAGCGTTTCCGGCAGGTACTTCTTTCCAAAAGCGCCGTTGTTATGGGTGAAGCGCAGGCCGGAGGCTTGCGTGACATCTGTGAACTGTTGCACCGGCTTCGCGGACTGCGTGAGGGCTGGAACTGCGCTGCAAAGAACCAGCACCATGCCAGGGATGCAACGGCTTTGCCTGCGCATCAATCGGCCGTCCTGGGTTTCTGGGATTGGCTTCCGGGGCTGCGGGCGGACACCACATTCTTCCGGGGCTGCGGCAGTTGTGCGGAACCGTGCTCGTGGATGGACTGGCGCTCGTTGTTGTCTTCCGGATTGCGCTGCCGGTAAGGCCCGGTGATGGCTTGCGCGGATTCATCGGCCTTGAAGCGCAGGTAACGCTTCTCGTGCTCCCGCGCCCGGGATTCCTGGCCCATGCCGTTGTAGCAGAGCATCAGGTTGTAATGTGCCTGCAAGTCTTCGGGGTCGATGGTCAAGACGGATTCGAACTCGCGTACGGCATCCGCGTAGCGACGCTGCAGGAACAGGATGCGGCCCAGGTCATTGCGGGCAACGCGGTCACGAGGATACTGCGCCAGCACCTGTCGCAGGTGGGTGGCGGCCTGGTCGTAGCGTCCCTCGGAGCGCAGCACGCGGGCCATGAAAAAGTGGGCGCGGGCGAGACTGGGACGCAGCTTCAAGGCCTTCTCGAGCACCGGCCGCGCGCCTTCCAGGTCGCCTTCCTGCACCCGGGCGCGTCCCATGTTCACCCAGCCGTCGGGGTTGGCGGCATCGAGCCCCGCAACCTGCTCAAACGCGGCTTCCGCCCCCTTCAGGTCGCCCTGCAACAGCAGGCCGATTCCGTAATCGTTCCAACGCTCCCAATCGCGCGCGTCCAGGACCACCTTGGGCGCGGGAAGTTCTGCTCCCCGAGGAAGAACTACCAGGCTCACCTCGTCCTCGGCCAGAGTAATGATAGGAAGATTGGGAATGGCTTTCACCTTCCCCGAAACGCGGCTGGTATCGCCGGTGAAGGTGAAGCGCCCGTCGTCGTAGTCAGGGGTAAACGCGGCGTGACTTTCCGGCGTGCGCACACCCGCGAAGGAGAACTGCGTGTTCCACCAGGAAAACTTGCGATAGTGCAGCCTGGCCTGAAGACGGATGTTGCGGCCGGCGTCCTGCGGCACGCGCAGGCGATAGTGAACGGTATCCGCCGCGCCGGGCGGGATCAGGCGCACGTAGACCACCGCGCGCGCGGCCCAGGCGTTGCGCTTGTTGATGGGATTGCCGCGAGCGTCCACCAGCAGCGAGCGATAAAAGTGCGCGCTCTTCTCCACCGGCCCCTTCCCGCCATCGTCGACGCTTCCGCTCCAGAAGAGCACTCGCCCGGTGTCGTCCGTGGCTTTTAGCTCCAGCCACACATCGAAGGCATCGACGGTTCCACCGGGGAAAAAGTGCCCCACCTTGCGCGTGCGCACCACCACATCCACGCGCACGTCGTCGCCTTGCCGCACCGCCGCGGACATGCGATTGAGCGGAGCGCTCACCGGGGCATGCTCCGGCGCCGGACCGCCGGGCGCGGCCAGGTCCGCCTCCTCGCCCACGGCGAAGGTCGTGGCCAGGTCCCGGGCCAGAGCTTCTCCGCCGGCGCCCGACGGCCGTGCGCTCGACAGGGCAAAAATATCCACGCTGACGATTTTGTCTTTCAAGAAGCTTTCCGTGACCGCCAATTGTTCGGCGTCCATGTTGGCCACAGGAAGCGCGGTGTTCGCCCCCGGAAAACGGTGCGAATGGACTTTTCCGGCGATGTTGCCCTGGTCGCTGGAATCCACCAGCGGCATGTGGCAATCCGCGCACTTCTGCGGCTTGGGCGGATAGTAAAAGGAGCGCGCGCCCTGGCCGGACACGCCGCTGGCCTGCCAGTTGTCGTACTCGTTAAAGGCGCGGATCCAGCGATAGTGGTTCACCGGACCGTCGAGATGCACCTTGTGGCAGGTGGAGCAGAATTCCGCCGTCTGCTCGCGCATGAACGGCTTAAGGAAGGCGCGCCGGTGCGGCTCCGGATTCAGATGGGTGAGGTAATCGTGCACGCCGCGTACGATCGGATTCTCGCTGGCGGCAAGCTCGTGCAAGCGGGGATATTCCAGCGTGAAATCTCCCTGTCCCATGGTGCTTTTCACATGAACAATGGAGTGGCGCATCATGCAGCCCAGGCCGGCGTGAGACTCGGGACGATCAACGATCTCCTGGATGGGCGTGTCCATCATGCCGCTGAAGAGGATGGCGGGGTCGTGACACCCGCCGCACCACTTGGAAGGACGCGTGCCCACGACTTCCTGCATGTACTCGATGCTCTTGCGGTACCACTGGTTGTTAAAGGAGGAGAAGCGGTGCGCCGAGCTGGTCCATTGGCGATAGATGTCGCTGTGGCAGCGCTGGCAGGCCTGCGACTGGGTGAAGAACTTCGACGGGATCTTTTTCCCGTCGGTGGTCTGCGCCGAGCTGGGGAAAAACGGCCCCTTCGCGCCGTCGCCTTCCAGGTCCATGGTTGACGGAGGCAGGCTGGGGTTGGCGATATGGTATGCACGGCGGGGAAGCTCGACCCGCGCGTAGTGTGCGGCGGCGGATACGGCGAAGACTGCAACTCCGGCTGTCACCAATCGCAGGAGGCCGGCCGCCGGGAGCGGGGAAAACCAGCCGCGTTCCCCCATCCAGGCCACCGCCAGCAAGGCAATGCCGGCCACCGACAAAAGGATGTGCGCATAGAGCCACCCCCAGGACGGCCGCACCGTTCCGGTGACGAAC
>CAYRII010000210.1:0-5096 GCA_964424245.1 uncultured Terriglobales bacterium
GAGCGACTTTCTTTCATTCCCCGGGACCTGCACGTGCCTCTCTAGCCCACTCGCCACTAGGTACGCCTTCCCATGTCCCGTCGCTCACGCCCGCCCCGCCAAAGGGCGCGCCCCAAGTCCGCCCCGCGGCCCCGCCCGGACTACAAGGCTCGGGGCGAGGCGGTCGAACTCTGTTTCGCGCACCGCTCGGCCCGGCTTGGCTTGATCGTCTCCAAGCCCCACGGTGACTCCGCCCCCTACGACTTCATCGTCGAGGGTTCGGATATCCTCCGCCGCGTCCAGGTTCGGTCCATCGGCTCCCGAAGTTTCTACGGTAGCTATCAGGTAAGCGTTGCCTACGGCGGCCGGGATCGTTCCGCTTTCATGCCCGGCCAGGTCGAGGTTGTCGCCGTGTACATCATCCCCGAGGACACTTGGTACCTCATTCCCGTCGATGCGCTGCAGGGCCGAAGGAGCGTCCATCTCGGCGGAGGCCGCCGCCTCCTCGAATGCTTTCGCGAGCGCTGGACCATCCTCGGCGCGCCCCAGCGCAACCTGTGACCGCTGGCGCGCTTTTGGAGTATGTTAGGCAGTCCGCCATGCCACGAACCCTCATCGCTTTCTTGCTCTTGGCGCTTCTCTCGCCCATCGCCGCCCAGGAGCAGGCCAAGCACGAAGCAACCTCACTCCTGGGCCAGCCGCTCGACCCGCCGCAGCTTTCCGCCGAGCAGCGGGCGCGCCTCGAGGGCGACCTGGCGCAGGCGCGCGCCGACTACGAAAAAAATCCCGGCGCAGCCGACGCCATCATCTGGCTGGGGCGGCGCACCGCTTACCTGGGACACTTCCGCGAGGCCATCGCCATCTTCAGCGACGGCATCCGCCGGCATCCCGGGGACGCGCGCCTCTACCGCCATCGCGGCCATCGCTACCTGACGGTGCGCCAGCTCGACCGCGCCATCGCCGATTTCGAAAAGGCCGCCGCGCTCATCGCCGGCCAGCCCGACCAGGTCGAGCCCGACGGCCAGCCCAATGCGCAGAACATTCCCACCAGTACGCTGCAGTCGAACATCTGGTATCACCTCGGCCTGGCGCATTACCTCCAGGGCGAGTTCGCCAAATCCGCCGAAGCTTTTTCCAAGTGTCTGCAGGTCGCCCGCAACGACGACAACCTGGTGGCCGCCAGCAACTGGCTCTATCTGGCGCTGGCGCGGCAGGGCCGCTCCGCCGAGGCGCAAGAGGTCCTGGCGCCCATCCACAAAGACCTGAAGGTGATCGAGAACCACGCCTACCACACGCTGCTGCGGATGCACCAGGGCGAGATCGCCCCGCAGGCGGTATTGGCCTCTGCCCAGGACGACCTCGACCGCGCCACGCTGGGATATGGCGTGGGCGCGTGGCACCTGCTGCGCGGCGACCGCGCCCAGGCCGAAAAAATCTTCCGCAACATCGTCAACGGGCCGCTCTGGCCCGCCTTTGGACACCTCGCGGCAGAAGCGGATCTGGCCTCCTCGCGCTAGCCATTTCAACGGAAATTCAAGCGGCTGTAACACGCCTGTAACACAACTGCGCCAAAGTGCAAGTGAGCAAGGAGGACCTCATGATACGTCTCATTGCACACCTATTCGTCCTGGGCCTGCCTCTCCATGACGGCCGTGGCGCAAACCCGGCTCAACGGCGCGGGCTCCACCTTCTCCTTCATCCTCCCAGCTGCCTCGGTTTCCGCGAAGCGGCCCTGAGCCTTCTTAACAATCCTTTAACAATCGTTTGCTAGGGTTCCACCAACCCCAATGAGCCCACCACTGGCTGTCCCTGGAAACCCGGCCCGCCCCGGGCCCCGGCGGGAGCAGACCGCCGCCGGTTCCCGGCCGAAGAGCGGTGCGCCCGCGAGCCGCGGGCTGCGCGCCGGCCGGCTTGCCGACCGCCTTTTCCGCTACGCCATGCTGGCCTGCGGGTTGAGCGTCATCGCCATCGTGGTGCTGATCGTCTTCGAACTCTTCCAGGGCTCGCGCCTGGCCATCAACGAGTTCGGCTTCAAGTTTTTTATCGGGAGCGATTGGGACCCGGTCTCCGGCGAGTTTGGCGCCCTCCCCTTCGTCTACGGCACCGTGGTCTCCTCGCTGCTGGCTCTGGTGCTGGCGGCCCCGCTGGCGCTGGGCGTGGCGGTGTTCGTCACGGAGATCTGCCCGCGGCCGCTGCGCGCCGCCGTCTCCTTTGCCAGCGAGCTGCTGGCGGCCATTCCCAGTGTCATCTACGGGCTCTGGGCCATCTTCGTCCTGGTGCCGCTGCTGCGGCAGGACGTGGAGCCCTGGCTGATATCCCACTTCGGCTGGAGCGGATTGTTCGAGGGGCCTCCCTACGGCATCGGCATGCTGGCGGCGGGCGTGATCCTGGCCATCATGGTGGTTCCCATCATCTCCTCCATCGCCCGCGAGGTGATGGTGGCGGTGCCGCGCCATCAGCGGGAGGCGGCTCTTGCCTTGGGCGCCACCCGCTGGGAGATGATCCGCGTGGGCGTGCTGCGCAACGCGCGTGCCGGCATTGTCGGCGCCATCATCCTGGGGCTGGGCCGCGCGCTGGGCGAAACCATGGCGGTCACCATGGTCATCGGCAACCGTCCCGAGATCACCAAATCCCTGCTCGCTCCCGGCTACACCCTGGCCAGCGTGATTGCTAACGAATTCAGCGAGGCTACCGAGGACCTCTACCTCAGCGCGCTCTTCGAGATCGGCCTGGCGCTCTTCCTGCTCACCATCATCGTGAACGCGCTGGCACGCCTCTTGGTGTGGTCGGTCACGCGCGGCACGCCTGCGAGGGCCCATGCCCAGTAGCCCATCGGCCTACGGCAGCAGATCGGTGCGCTGGCGCCGCCGCCTCACCGACCACGCAGCCACCGCCGCCGCAGCCCTCACCACCCTGCTGGTCCTGGCGCCGCTCTTGGCCATTCTTGTCTACCTGATCTATCGCGGCGCCGGCACCCTGAGCTGGGCCTTTCTCACCGAGACTCCCAAGCCGGTGGGCGAGCCGGGCGGTGGCATGGCCAATGCCATCATCGGCTCCGGCATCATCCTGGCCATCGCCTGCGCCCTGGGAGTGCCGCTGGGAGTGGGCGCGGGCATCTACCTGGCGGAATACGGACGCAACCGCTTCGGCAACCTCATCCGTTTCACCGCCGACGTTCTGAACGGGGTCCCTTCTATCGTCGTCGGGATCGTCGTGTACGCGCTCATCGTCCTGCAGCAAAAGCACTTCTCCGCCTTCTCCGGCGGCGTGGCTCTGGGGATCATGCTGGTACCTACCGTCACCCGCGCCACGGAGGAGATGCTGCTCATGGTGCCCCACTCCATCCGCGAAGCGGCGCTGGGCCTGGGCGTCCCTGAGTGGCGCACCACGGTTTCCATCACCCTGCGGACGGCGCTGCCCGGGGTGATCACCGCGGTCATGCTGGGCTTCGGCCGCATCGCGGGCGAAACCGCGCCGCTGCTGTTCACCGCCTTCGGCAACCAGTTCTGGAACCTGCGCCCCGACCAGCCCACCGCCGCCCTGCCGCTGCAGATCTTCGCCTACGCCATCTCTCCCTACGACGAATGGCACCGCCAGGCCTGGGCGGGAGCGCTGGTGCTGATCCTGCTGATCGTGGCGACGGTCGCCGCCGTGCGCCTCGTCGCCGGCCGCGGCGTGGTGAAGGGAGCCGCCTGATGGGAGTTGCCATCGAAGTCGGCCAGCTCTCCGCCTGGTTCGGCCGCACCCAGGCGCTGTTCAGCATCTCGCTCAACGCCCCAGCCAATCACGCCACCGCCATCATCGGTCCTTCGGGTTGCGGGAAATCCACTTTCATCCGCTGCCTCAATCGCATGCACGAGACCAACCCCGAAGCCCGTGTCGACGGCCACGTGCTCATCGGCGGCCAGGAGATCTACGGCAACGGCACCAACCCGGTCGAGTTGCGCCGCCGCGTGGGTATGGTGTTCCAGAAGGCCAACCCCTTCCCTACCATGTCCATCTATGACAACGTGGCCGCGGGATTGAAGCTCAACGGAGTGCGCAACCGCCGCCGGCTCGACGAAGTGGTGGAGCACTCCTTGCGCAGCGCCGCGCTCTGGGACGAGGTGAAGGATTTTCTCAAGAAGAAGTCGGGCGCCAGCCTCTCCGGCGGCCAGCAGCAGCGGCTCTGCATCGCGCGGGCGCTGGCGGTGGAGCCCGAGGTCCTGCTCATGGACGAGCCCGCCTCCGCGCTCGATCCCATCGCCACCGCCAAGATCGAGGACCTGATCTTCGAGCTCAAGCAGCTCTACACCGTGGTCATCGTCACCCACAACATGCAGCAGGCAGCCCGGGTTGCGGAATTCACGGCCTTTTTCCTCATGGGCCGGCTCATCGAGTTCGGTCCCACCCAAAAGATTTTCACCAACCCCACCGATAAACAGACGGAGGACTACATCACAGGCAGGTTCGGATGACGCGCACCCGGTTCCACGAAGGACTCGAAGAACTAAAGCGGAAGCTGCTGGAGATGGCGGGCATGGCCGAGCAGGCGGTGGACCGCGCCGTCGAAGCCTGCCGCCGGCGCGATGCCGCCCTCTGTCAGCGTGTGCTGGAGGATGAGGAAGCCATCAACCGCGCCGAGCGCGAGATTGACGAGCTGGCTCTCGACCTGCTCGCCATGCAGCAGCCCATGGCCGTGGACCTGCGTTTCATCCTGGCGGTCATCAAGATCAACGCCGACCTGGAACGCGTGGGCGACCAGGCGGTGAACATCGCTGAGCGCGTGATGGATATGAGCAGCTACCCCGCCGCCGAGTTGCCGGTGGACATCCCGCGCATGGCCTCCACCGCCGCCAGCATGGTCAAGCGCGCGCTCGAAGCCTTTATCCACGGCGACGCCGACCTGGCCCAGGCCGTCTTGGAAATGGATGACATCGTGGACCGCATGAACCGCGACGCCTTCATCTCGCTCTCCCGGCTCATGCGCAGTTCTCCGGAGCAGAGCGGCCCCGCCCTGGATGCGCTGCTCATTGCACGCAACCTGGAGCGCGTGGCCGACCACGCCACCAACATCGCCGAGGACGTCATCTTCTGGGTCCGCGGCGCCGATGTGCGCCACGGCGCCGGCTCGGAGG
>CAYRII010000211.1:0-5074 GCA_964424245.1 uncultured Terriglobales bacterium
CGGTCTGGGGTGTGCTGCCGACCAGCAGCGTAACCGTCTGGGGATCTCTGACTGGGTTCGGCGGGACAAAGCCAGCCGCTGGCGGGGGCGCGCTTGCATTGCGCTGAGCGCTGCCGCCCCCGCATCCGGCCAGAAACAGAAGTGCGACGATTCCGATTCCCGCCAGCATTCTCATCCCGGTGTTGCGGCTTTCCATTTGGCCCTCCCCAATTCCATCGCGTGAATTGCGCCCGTTGCGCGCGGGGGGCAGTGTGGCGCGGACATTGGGCGGACTCAATGGACTGGGTGTAGCGGCCTGCTAGGATGTTTCTGTCGTGATACCCTCTTGCAGCAAAAGGGCTTGGAGGCCCGGCGAGCGGCCGGGCATTTCTTTAGGGCAGGAACGATGGTAGATTCAACGCATCGGACACTTATGCAGGCGCCCACTCACCCGCGTCGGGTACGCTTCGGCGCATTCGAAGCGGACTTGCGCTCCGGCGAGCTCCGAAAGCACGGCATCCGAATCAAACTGCAAGACCAGCCCTTTCAGGTGCTGGCTATGCTGCTGAAGCATCCCGGCGAGATGGTTCCGCGCGAAGAACTCCGCCTGAGACTTTGGCCGGCTGACACGTTCGTGGATTTTGATGCGGGCCTCAACAATGCGATCAAGCGGCTGCGCGAAGCGCTAGGGGATTCGGCGGAGAACCCGCGGTTTGTCGAGACCGTACCGCGGCACGGCTACCGTTTCATCGCCCCGGTGGAGGACGGCAGCCAGGCGTTCGGCCACTACCGCATCCTGGAGAAAATCGGCGAGGGAGGAATGGGCGTAGTCTATTGCGCCCGCGATGAGCGCCTGAACCGCCAGGTGGCGCTGAAGGTCCTTCCCGCGGGGTCTGTGGCCGACGAGAAAGCACGGGAACGGTTAATCCGCGAGGCCCAGATTGCCTCTGCCTTGAATCACCCGCACATCTGCACGATCTATGAAGTCGGCGAAGCCGATGGCCAGGTCTACGTGGCCATGGAGCTGGTGGAGGGCCGCGCGCTGAGCGAACTCACCCAAACTGGCGGCCTCCCGCCCGAGGTGGTGATGCGGTACGGTGCACAGATCGCGGACGCTCTGAATCACGCCCATCACCGCGGCGTTGCCCATCGCGACTTGAAGTGTTCGAACGTCTTCATCACTCCCGAGGGCCGCGCCAAGGTCCTCGATTTCGGGCTGGCCAAGCGGCTGCCGGGCGAACAATGGGAGGAAGTCACCCGATCCCAGCTTTCACTGGACGAAGCAGGGACTGTGGTCGGCACACTGCCTTACATGGCGCCCGAGGTTTTGCGCGGCGAGCCCGCCAGCACGCGTAGCGACCTGTGGTCCCTCGGCGTCATGCTGCACGAGATGGCCACGGGCGCGCGGCCTTTCCGAGGCTCGACGGGATTCGAACTCAGCTCCGCGATACTGCGGGAATCTCCGGCACTGCCCGCGAACCTGCCGGCCGGTCTGCGCGCGGTCATCGAGCGCTGCCTCGAGAAGGACCCGGAGCAGCGCTACCAGCGCGCCAGCGAAGTGAAAGCTGCCCTGGATGCCCTGTTCCCCGCCTCGGCTGTGCTGCCGGAAGCGCCGCCTCGGCCCCCGCGCCGCACGCTCGCCCGGATTTGGCCCGCCACCGCCGCAGTGGCGCTCCTGGCTCTCCTGGCCTTTGCTGTACTTACCAACGTGGGCGGCTGGCGCGAGCGGCTGTTCGGCTCCGCGCCCG
This sequence comes from uncultured Terriglobales bacterium, assembly GCA_964424245.1. GTDB lineage: Bacteria > Acidobacteriota > Terriglobia > Terriglobales > Acidobacteriaceae > CAYRII01. The sequence goes on from CAYRII010000211.1 coordinate 1,728, forward strand.
CCCCGCGGATCGCCGTCCTTCCCTTCGAGAACCTCACAGGTGATGCAGCCCAAGAGTATTTGGTGGATGGAATCACCGATGAGCTCATCACGAACCTGGCGAACATCGCTTCGCTCGAGGTCCGGTCCCGCACCTCGGCCATGCGTTATAAGGGTGCCAGGAAGCCGCCCTTGCGGGAGATCGCGCGGGAACTGCGCGTGGCTATCCTGCTGGAGGGAAGTGTCAGGATCGAGGGGAACCGTCTGCGCGTAAACGTTCAGTTGATAGATGCCGACCATGATCGGCACCTGTGGGCCCGATTGTACGAGCGCGATTTCTCCGGAATTCCGACCCTGCCAGGTGAGCTGACCCAGGCGATTGCCGAGGAAATCGGTGCGAAACTCACTCCGCAGGAACGGACGCGCCTGGCCAGCGAGCGGCCCGCCAACCCCGAAGCCCACCTGCTTTATCTGAAGGGCCGTTACTATTTCTTCCGGGCCACGTCGGGATCACCGGAGTTCTATGAGAAGAGCCGCGTCGCCTACCAGCAGGCGATTGATGCAGACCCGACTTACGCCTCCGCCTATGCGGGTTTGTCCGGGTATTACGCGCTGGCGGCGGACAGCGGACTTCTGGCTCCTCACGAGGCTTGGCCGAAAGCCAGAGCGGCCGCGGGCAAGGCCCTTGAAATTGACCCGAAGGTCGGGCACCTAAACCTAGCCAACGTTTACCTGTTCTACGAGTGGAACTGGCCCGCGTACGAAGCGGAAATCAAGCGCGTCCTGGAGCTGCACCCCGGCGCCGTCGAACCGTACCACCAGCAAGCCATCTATCTGCGAACGATGAACCGGTTCGAGGAAGCCATTGCTTCTGTCAGGAAAGCCGAGCAGCTCGATCCGCTCTCTAGGAGCATCGCGGTTTCTGCCGGCTGGACCTATTACTACGCTCGCCGCTACGACCAGGCCATCGAACAGTTCCGCCGGATACTGACTCTGGACAAGGAATCCATGGACGCGCACTTCGGCCTAGCCAAATCGTACGAGCACAAAGGAATGGAGAAAGAAACCATTGCCCAGTGGGAGACACTCTTGGACCTTTCCGGGAGACCCGAAGTCGCCCGCTCACTGCAGCAAACCTACGCGGCATCCGGCTATCGGAAGGCGCTGAAGCGAACCTTCGAAACGCAGCTTCACGGCCTGCAAGAGGCGGCAAAGGAGCGGTATGTGTCGCCCGTGAACTTCGCCACACTCTACGCCCTGCTCGGCGATAAAGATCAGGCCTTCCGCTGGTTGGAAATTGCCTTCGCGGACCGATCCAGCAAGCTGCTGGACCTGAAACTCGACGCGGACTTCGACAGCCTGCGCTCTGACGCGCGATTCGCCGACTTGGCGAAACGCGTCGGCCTGCCCTAGCGTCCCGGCGGAATGTGGCTCGATTATTTTACGGAAGAACAGGCGCAGGCGAAGCGCCGGATCGGGTCCGCCGGCTCCTCCGCTTGGCTTTGGTATTCCGAAGGCCGCCGGGCAAAGGGAGTGCGGAAGCTCCAGCTCATTCCCACGGCCAGACCGGCGTTGAGGGCGTGACCGTTCGTGCCCCACACCGTGGTCAGGAGCGAAGAGAAAACAGTCCAGGACTGGTTCAAGTCATAACTCACACCGCCGCCCAGATTGACTACATTAATCCGGGAAATCTGGTCGTGGGCGCGCCACCGCGCATTGACTGGAGTCCGATCGGGAAAATCCTGCGGCGAATCCAATCCACCGTGCGAGAGCTGGGAAATCCCGATTGCCCGCACCTGCAGCCGCCGAGTCACAAAGTACCCGAGCTCCCCGTCTAGGAAACTTCTTTTCGGCCGGATTCCCTCGATGCGCTGGGCGAAGCCAAAGGAATAACCGGCCTGGAAATAGGCGTTGCGCAAAACTGGGTCTAACCGCCGGCCGGCGCTGACCCCGAACCGGAATTCGCGGAGCTGGCTGCCCACCGCCGAATGGGCGAAATGCTCATAGCGTCGTACAGGGATGGCCATACGGAAAAACGGAGTGACGGAAAGAGGGCGGGCGCGCGCGTTGTAGCGCAGCCCCAGGTTGAAGTCCTGTAGCGTCCCATGGTAGTTCCCGTTATCAATCGGCAGCGCGTGGGGAGAGGGGCCGGTGTATTTTCCTGCCCCCAGGGGCAGGCTGAGTCTGATGCCCCACCTGTCGGTGAGTCCATAATCCAGGATCGGAGTCAGCCCGAGGAGCCGAACACTGCCGGCGTCGAACTTGGAGCCGTCCCCGAAAAGATGGTCCCGCGTGTAAAGGTTTTGGTAAATGACGGTGAAATCCCCCGTCCCTTTCGCGGGAACCCAGGCCTGGCCGTGAGCCTGGGCCACCGAGCTCAGGAGGATAACGCTGGCTGCCAGGAGGGCGCGATGCTGGGCTGCCGAACTCAAGCGTGGGGCCGTGTTTTCTCCGAACAATTTCAGCCAACCGGCTGAACTCTCCCGGGGCTTCGCTTCGCTTTCAACTCCATGGCCTTTTCGATGGCCGAGAGGTAGTTGCCGCTCCTGCCCGGAGCCTCGAGCACGCACTGATATTGCCGCGCCACCGCTCGGATCTCAGACCTTGTCTTCTGATAAACGATAGGCACGAGCACGGGCTTGTTCCCCGCCTCGCGCACAAGCTCTCCAATGTACGGGGCGTCGCCGGCATCGGCCAGAACCAGGTCATAGGTCTCCCGTCGCAGCGCGGCGCGCAGGCCCTCTTCGTCGGCCACAATGCGCACCGTGTGCCCGGCCTTGCGCAGCAGCGAATGGAACGCCGGGTCGCTTACGAGCGCGGAAGATCGCGACCCCGGGCTGGCATAGCCTAGAATCGCCGCCGGACGCGCTGGCAGGCGCAGGCCCCGCCCGATGGTGAGCAATTTGTCGCCGCAGGCGCCCGCAGGCAGGCTCGAGAGGAGTATCGCGGCCAATAAACAGGCAACACGCCGCCTTCCGCCCATTGTTCCTCCTCGACGCAAGGATCTGTGAAACGCTCAGATCGGCGCTCGAATGCTTTGTATGCCGGCGAGTCTACGCCAGTCAAAGGTGGGAGTCAATCACGCGCAGGTGAAATAGTTCTAGCGGCCCACCGTATTGAAGCTGTGGAAGATACTGTTGCACCACCCATGCAATCTTGCAGGACAACCCCGGCGGGCGGGGACTCATCGGTAGAAGAGGCAGCCGGGGAGCGCCCCCCCGCGGCGCGGCGGCTGCCAGGGGGACCCATGAACTGGAAAGCGACACTGGCAGGAGCCGTCACGGGGGTGCTGCTTTCGTTCGGCTCAGCCGCAACCGCAGAAGCCCGCCACGACAACTGCTTCCGCAAGGTGCGCAGCGAACAAATCAA
>CAYRII010000212.1:0-5019 GCA_964424245.1 uncultured Terriglobales bacterium
CGACGGGGGCTGAGCGTGGCGGGCTGGAGGTATAAACCAGATGGAAACGCTTCTCCATCACCAGCTGCAGCGCCTTGACGCTGGCAATGGGGATCCAACCCGCTGTCTTGTCCGGGAAATACGCGATGGACTGAAAGACCTCCGCCAGCGACCTCAGGCTCCGGTCAAGCCATCCCTGCTTCACATCGCCAGCCGCCGACTTGAGGGCGCCCAGCCTGCGAATTGCGGTCCCCGCGGGAGCCTCCCAGCCGGCAAGAGGTATTACGGCGGTACGGACCACGGCAATCTCCGAGGGAAAGCGTTCCAAAAGGGTGGGATCCCAGGCTTCCGTGTGCGGCGCCTGCGCCGTCAGGATCGTTGGCAGCCATCCGTAGCGTCCCAAGTATCGATTCAAACCAACGTGACGATATACGGCGCTAGTCCGACGGGGTGGGAAGTCGAAAGTCACAAACAAGATTCGCTTCTTTATCCCGTTTCTTGACTGCGCTTGATCTGCGATGCTTCCCGCCGGTGCCATGGTTCTCTATTTGCAGCTTACTCCGCCAAGGCTTGATTGCCGCTGAACATTCGCTGGCCAACTAATCGGCCAAGATCGCGAAACAACACCCGCTCCTCACGGTTCAACAGCCAAAACAACATCAGGCCAAATGTCGCCAGCAGCAACGTATTCACAAGAAGAGAGCTGATAAGCGGAAGGTGGATCAGCGTGCTGACCAGGTAAATCAGCGTCGCTCCAGCCAGAATCAGAATGTTTCGGCCGTACTCGTAGCGAACGAAGTACGTACGTTGCGCCACGTAGTGGGCAAGTACCAGGCCGGCGGCGTAGGAGAGCGCGGTGGCGACGGCGGCGCCCATGGCGTGGTATCGGGAGACCAGCAAGAAGTTGAGCAGCAGGTTGATGGCCGCCGCAGCCAGCGAAATCGGGATCAACCGATGCGTAGCCTGCTGCACCAGGATGCCGCTCACGATAACGGAGCGGACGTCCGCAAGCACATACGACAAGACAATCAGTGGAACCACAGCAGCGCCGGCCCAGTACGATGGCGGCGCGACAATGCGGAGCACATCCCGCGCCAGCACGGAGACTCCGAGGCCGACAAACACCGAGACCAGCAGCCAGTAAGTCTGGATCTTGGCATATTTTCCCCGTGCGTCCTCGCTCTTCGCCAGTTCGAATTGCTGCCATTGCCAGGTCATTCCGAAGGGCAAACTGACCAGAACGGTCACGATGCTTGCCAGTTTGTATCCCAGCGAATAGACGCCGACTTCGTTCAGATTGGCGTAGTAGCGCAGGAAAAACCGGTCTGAGAACACCAGCACAAACGTGGCCAGGCTCTGAACGATCAGTGGCGCTCCGTAGCGCAGCATTGCCAGCAGCTTGTGACGGTCCACGCGGCGTGGCAGGGACGCCAGGACCGTGGCGAACATCGCGGTCCCAGCGACAGCATTCGTCAGCAAGTTGGCATACACAACTCCTTGCACTCCTTGTTTGGCGATGACCAGGAAGTACACCACTGCCAGCACTCCAAGTACGGTGCGCGCCAGGTTGACGGCAACGTAAAGTGCGGTCTTTTGTTGCACCCTCCAGTACACCATGGGAATTTCGGACAGGTTGGTGAATAGCAACGTCAAAGAAGCTACGCGAACCAACGGAGCGAACTCCCGTTCGCCCAGCAAAATGTTTGCGATCGGATCGGCGAGCAGCAGGAGCACGGCGGAAACCAGGGACGAAACCACCGCGGAATAGACGAGTGCCGTGGTCACCACCTGTCGTTTTTCGGCGGGGTCGTCGTACAGGGCGTAAAACCGGAACACGGCGCTGTGCAACCCCATGGCCACCAGGATGCCTACCAGGAACAGCATCATGTCCAGCATTTCCAGCACCCCGTAATCCCGGGGCACCAGGTAGCGGGTGTAAACGGGAATCATGAGGAACCCGATTCCGCGGGTCAGCACGATGCCGATTCCGTAAATCCCGGAGTGCTTCACCAGCGGCTTGAGTTCCTTGATCATGTCGCACGACTCTTCCACCGCGGCGTCCTCGCTTTCAGATCGCGAGCAGGGACTCTCTTCCAGTGCATTGCCTGTCTAGAAAGATTGCTGCCAAGGAACAAGGCGTTGTGCTGCGATGGGCTCTGAACTGCCATGGGAGGGAGTTTGGCGCGGTTCGGCCATCAATGCAACGGACGTTGTTGAGTCCTTTGATGCGGAAAGAGAATTTGGGTTCTCGCTCCCCTTAGCGGAAGCCACGGACAGACCCGTACTCAAGCCGGTCAGGAACCACAAGTGGGGATAGTACAGGACGGTCAAGAAGGCTCCACTGGTCAGATATCCAACCAACGCCAGGTTCAGCCCCACGGCCAGGTAGAATTCGAAACTGGGCCTTCGGGTGCGATTCTGACGTTCCCGTCTGAGAGTTTCCCAATTCGCTCGGTAGACAAGAAAACAAAGAAGTAAGAGGACGCTGGTGCCCAGCGTACCCAACTCCGAAAGCGCCTGAATGTAGATGCTATGCGGTGCCAGGATTCTGCGCGGGTCAGGCGCGTGCGGGTTGTACATGGCGTACGTGGGTCGGTAGTTGCCTGGACCCACACCGACCACGGGGTTATCGCGAAACATCTGCAGTCCGGTTTTCCACAGATCAAAGCGGGTCGCAACATTGGGGTCTTTGTCCAATTCGGTGGCCAGCCGGATTCTCTCCTTGTTGGCATCGGGCAGCAAATACAATGCTCCGAACACGAGCAGGAACGCCATGAATGCCGCAGCCAGTTTTTTCGGTGTCTTCAGCAAGGCCACAAGAACGGTTACACTCGCGCCGACAAGTGCTCCCCGTGAGCCGCTCAGCAGCAACGATCCTCCGAAAACGAGGAACGAGATCAAGAGAAAAATTCGCAAGTAAGTCTTGGATTCTCCAAACAGCAGAAGGCCCGCCAGCGGCCAGACCACGCACATGGCAACTCCGAAGTCGTTGGAGTTGGCGAAGAATCCCACCGACCCGGCTCCGACACCCGAAGCCAGGAACGCCTCGCTGCGACCAAATGCTTTTTGAAAGAAATAGTCTCGGATCTGGAATTGAGCCAGCTTCAAGTTCAGAAGAAGAAACAACAAAACAAAAAAGTGCAGGCGCCAGCGATTGGTCACGGTCCTGGAAATCAGAAAATAGATCACTCCCCAGCGAAGAATGTCGGCAAATGCATCCCAGGCCATGGTTTGGTCCTTGGCCAGGAATGCGGACCACAGGCTGATTCCAACGAACGCCAGCATGCTCCAGTCAATGGCGCTGCGATGGGACCGGGCGGCCATTTGCGTTCGAGGCGCAAACAGAACTCCGAGCAGGGCGATTCCTGCCGCAATCTTGCCGATATGGGTGTTCAGCAGGATGGGAAACATCGTCGGCAGCCGCGTGTATTCAATGACGAGGTAAGCCAGGATGCCGACGAAGGCCACGTCCCAGCGCAGATCTCTGCGGACACCGCCCGGGGTTAGCGTCTGCGGAACAGGCGGAGCGACAGAGGCTGGCGCCAGAATCTCCACTACCGGCTCCCCCTCTGCAGGAAGAACGTTTTGACCGTCTGGAAGATGATCAGCAGGTCGAGGGTGACGGACATGTTCTTGATGTAGTAGAGGTCGTAGCGCAGTTTTTCCTTGGATTCCTCGACCGAGGCGCCGTAAGGAAAATTGACCTGCGCCCAGCCGGTGATCCCGGGGCGGATGATGTGGCGCAAGTGGTAGTAAGGGATTTCACGGCTCAGCCATTCCACAAATTCGGGCCGCTCCGGCCGCGGCCCGACGAATCCCATGTTCCCACGCAGCACGTTGCAGAGCTGAGGGACTTCGTCCAACCGGGTGCGGCGCAAGAATCGGCCCACGCGCGTGATGCGGGGGTCGTCGTCGCCGGCCCAGGTTGGGCCGGTATCGGCCTCGGCGTCCGCGCGCATGGTGCGGAACTTGTAGCATTCGAAGATTTCCCCATCCCGGCCCAAGCGTTTCTGCCGGAAAAGCGCCGGGCCTGGCGAGGTCAAACGAATCGCCAGGACGATAAATGGAATCAGAGGCAGGAACACCAGCAGGCAAAGCAGGGAGACCGTAAAGGAAACCAGCCGGCGCAGGAGGAGCACGCCGGGGCTCAAGCGGAAGCCTTCGCTGAAGATGAGCCAGCTGGGATGAAGGTCATCCACCTCGATCTTGCCGGAGATTTTTTCCAGCAGGGAAGTGGCGTCCTCGATCTTGACGCCGTTCAAACGCAGGTCGAGGAGCTCGGAGACGGGCATGGCGCCGCGGCGGTCCGACATGGCCACGATGACGCGGTCCACGGGTCGCCGGGAGCGCAGGCCGGCAAGAGTATCGGCCAGCCCGCCGCGCGTGAGGGACCCGTTACCGATGGCGCCGGCCCACCCCACCACGTCCATACCCAGTTCCTTGCGGGAGCGCAGAGCCTCCACCAAACGGCTGGCGCGCTCGCCTTCTCCCAGCACGTAAACTCGCTCGCGCAGAAAGGGCTGAAACACCAGCCAGGAGTACGCCATGCGCCAGGCGGAAAGCCCGAGAAAGAGGATCAGTATTCCGGTAAGAAAAACGGCGTTACCCAGCATGAACTCGGGAAACAGATAGCCGATTCCGGCCAGCGCAAAGGAAAGCGTTCCCAGCACCAGCAAGATGCGGAAATAGACCTCGCCGCGGGCGGAAAGCCGCTGCAGATCGTACAGATCCAGGTAATAGGAGCAGAGCAGGGCAAAGCCGGTGACGGCAAAGATCTTGTAGAGGCCACCCTCGTAATTCAAAATCAGGAACGTATCCTGGCCGAAGCGGATCAGCGTAGCCAGCAGGAACGAGGCGCAGACAATCATCACCTCACCCAGCAGCAGAACCAGGCTTCGGACGGGGTAATAAACGTGGAAGAGGCGGACCAAGATTACCTGCCTTTGGCGCCCCCGGATTTTGCCGACTGCCCGTACACCCCGTAGTAGTACGAGGTGTTGGCGGATTTCTCGGGCCCAGGCATCTGGGTCTGGGCCAACA
>CAYRII010000213.1:0-4959 GCA_964424245.1 uncultured Terriglobales bacterium
GGGGTCCGCCGATCCTGCTGACGGGCGCCAGGAAGGAACTGCCTTTCGTCGTTATGCACTGGTACGACTGCCTAGGAATTCTCTTTGTTTCTCCAGACCACATTCGATACGTGCCCCTCTGGAGCATCTCCTACAAGCAAGCCGTGGGCGAGGAACACGCATTCGATCTTACCCGCTCGTCGATCCAGTCTCTCCTGGCCAAAGACGTCGGCAAGCTTTGGGAACACATTGAACTCATCGCTGGAGATGGCAAGAAGTACAACCTGGGGGAATATTGGGTCCCGGACGGCGAGGGGTTGACCGGTGCGCTGATCCGCGCGGGGATGACTCGCGCCGCGCTCGATTTTCCGCGGGCGATGAATGATTCGGATCTGCAGCAGGCAATCGAAGCGGAATACCAAGCCGCCGCCCCCAAAACCGCGGTGGTGTACGGCACCGTGTACGCCGCCGGCGGGGATCCAATGCCCGGCGTCACAGTCATACTGGAGAACACAGCCTTGGGCTACCGGCGCTCCGTCGCAACCAAGGACGACGGGACCTACAATTTTTCTGAGGTGCCGCCGGGTCCCGACTACAAGGCGACGGTGAGCAAGAACGGCCGCGCCCTGGACATTCGGGCGGGAATCACGGTGAACGCCGGCGACGAGCGCGTGATCCTGCCTCCTCTCAAGGAGCAGACTGTGGCGCTTGCCCTCGTCACCCAGCCCGGCGCAACGCAGGTCTACCTCAACGATGAGTTCAAAGGGACCACGGCAAGCGACGACGGCAAGCTGCTTATCAAGGAACTGCTTCCGGGCAGCTACAGTATTCGGCTGAGCGCGCCCGGCTACGACGATTGGCGGCAGAACCTCACGCTGGTTTCCAGCCAGACCCTCAACGCCAAGCTCAAGCCCTCGGGCCCGGCGCCGCTTACGCTCAAGGAGATTGAGGAGGCGCTGGTGGACCTGCCCAAGGAGCGGGTGATTTCTCTGGTGCAGCAGTACGGCGTCGACTTTGTACTGAGCGACGAGGCTGAAAACAGGCTTCGCTCCGCTGGCGCCGACGATGCCCTCCTGCTGGCCATCACTAAAGCGAAGAAGTAGGGAGTCTTCGTCTTCCTGCCCCTGGTTTCTCGATGTAAATGACCAGCCCCAACCCTGCATCCTTGCGCCTTCGCGGTGATACTCTCCCTGCATGGCATTGGTTGAGGTGCGTGACCTGGTCAAGGTCTTTCCCCTGGGCGAATCCGCCCTGGGCGGAGGCGCCACGCGCCAGGCGCGCGCCGTGGACGGCGTGTCGTTCGACATTGAGGCCGGCGAAACGCTCGGCCTTGTGGGCGAATCGGGGTGCGGCAAGAGCACGCTGGGCCGGTTGCTGCTGCGCCTGGCGGAGCCTACATCGGGCAGCGTGCGCTTTGACGGCCGCGACGTGCTGGCGGCGAGCGGCGCGGAATTGCGCCGCCTGCGGCGCGACATGCAGATCGTCTTCCAGGACCCGTTCGGCTCGCTCAATCCGCGCATGACCGCGGAGGAGATTGTGAGCGAGCCGCTGCTTGTTCACCGCCGGGCGCTAGAGCGCGAGGGCGACGGCGGCGGGCGCGGCCGGGACGCACGCCGGCGCCGGGCTGCGGAGTTGCTGGCTGCCGTTGGCCTCGACGCCTCTGCGCTGCCCCGCTTCCCCCATGAATTCTCCGGCGGGCAGCGCCAGCGCATCGGCATTGCGCGCGCCCTGGCGCTCAAACCGCGCTTCATTGTGGCCGACGAGCCGGTTTCTTCGCTGGACGTGAGCGTGGGCGCGCAAATCGTCAACCTGCTGGCCCGGCTGCAGCGCGAATTCAGCCTTACCTACCTCTTCATTTCCCATTCCATGCCGGTGGTGCGCTACCTCGCCACACGCATCGCCGTGATGCATGGAGGGAAAATCCTCGAAGTGGGAAGCACGGCGCAGGTCACCGCCGCGCCCGCGCATCCCTACACGCGCTCGCTCCTGGAAGCGACGCCGGCGGTGGCCACCGGGTGACGTCGGCGCTGCTACCCAGTTCCAACCGCGTTCCGTTAGAGTTGTCGCGGAGTCCAGCGGGATATTAGAATCGCGCGCAACTCCCCGAACCATTCGGAGGCACGAATCATGAGCACCGCAGATGGCATCCCCGCCGTACCCGCGGCCACTGCGCCGCCGCTCTCGGAGGTCGAGCGCCTGGTCAACATGTTTTTTGCGCCCAGCAAGACTTTCGCCGACCTCAAGCGCAAGACCACCTGGGCCACCTGGATTGCGCCCTTCCTGCTCACGGCGATAATTGGTCTGGGGTACGTGGTCACGGTGAATAAAAAGGTGACCTTCGAGCAGGTAGCCAGAAACAACATCAGCCTTTCGCCCAAGGCGCAAGCGCAGCTGGAAAAACTGCCCGCGGAGCAGCAGGCGCGACAGATGGAAATCTCCGTGAAGGCAACCCGGATTTTCTCCTTTGCTTTTCCCGTCTTCAGCCTCATCTTCCTCACCATCATCGCCGCCGTGCTGATGGCGACGTTCAATTTCGGAGTAGGCGCGGAACTCAACTTCAAGACCTCGCTGGCCGTCGTCTTGTATTCCAGCGTGCCGGGAATCGTGAAAAGTATCCTGGCCATCGTTTCGCTTTGGGCCGGTTCCGATCCGGAGGGGTTCGTCATCCAGAATCCGGTCGCGACCAACCCAGGCTACTTCCTGAACCCGGCTGATTCGACCTTTCTGTATTCCCTGGCTTCCGCCCTGGACGTAGTGCAAATCTGGGTCCTGGTGGTGACGGCCATCGGATTTGCGGCGGTCAGCAAGATGAAACGCGGCACCACCATGGCGGTGGTATTCGGCTGGTACGTCGTGTTTACGCTGATCGGTGCGGGCATGGGAGCCCTGTTTTCCTGAGGGGCCAGGCTGGCACGAAGACCTCGGCACCATCCGGCGGGAGCGCGCCGCTGAAGCCGCCGCAGGCGCCGTTCAGCCTCTAAAACCTGCAGAACACGGGTGTTAGCTTCGGCGTCTCCAGCGTCCGTGTGGTTTAATTGCACACTGGATGGGTATGCCTTCGACAGCCCTGAAAATCAAGCGGCAAGTCCTGCGTGCGCATCGCCTTTCGCGCGAGTTGAGGATGATTCTGCGGGGACTGGTGCACACCGATCACCCGGTGCTGGCGCACGTGATCCCCATGCGCCGCTGCAACCTCTCCTGCAAGTACTGCAACGAGTATGACGATTTTTCCAAGCCCGTGCCCCTGGCCGTCATGTTTCCGCGCATCGACAAGCTGGCCGCGTTGGGCACCAGCATCACCTGCATCTCGGGCGGCGAGCCGCTTTTGCATCCTGAGTTGGAGGAAATCCTGCTGCGCGTGCGCCGCCACGGAATGCTCGCCGGGCTGATCACCAACGGCTACCTGCTGACGCGGGAGCGCATTGAGCGCCTGAACCGCGCCGGGCTCGAGCACCTGCAAATCTCCATCGACAACATCAATCCCGACGACGTCTCCAAGAAGAGCCTGAAGGTGCTGGATCGGAAGCTGCAGTTGCTGGCCGAGTACGCGGATTTTCACGTGAACATCAACTCCGTGGTCGGAGGCGGCATTCGCAATCCGCAGGACGCGCTGGTGATCGGCAGAAGGGCGCTCGAACTCGGATTCACGTCCACGGTGGGCATCATCCACGACAACGACGGGCAATTGCGCCCCCTGACGCCGGAAGAGCGCACCGTCTACCGCGAAATCAAGAGCTGGGGCAAGGCCAGCTACGCGCGCATCAACCGCTTTCAGGAAAACCTGGCGCTGGGCCAGCCCAACAACTGGCGCTGCCGCGCCGGCGCGCGCTACCTCTACGTATGCGAGAACGGGCTGGTGCACTACTGCTCGCAGCAGCGCGGCTTTCCCGCCAAGCCGCTGGCCGAGTACTCGCTGGACGACATCCGGCGCGAGTATCTTACGGAGAAATATTGCGCCCCGCAGTGCACCGTGGCCTGCGTGCACCAGGTTTCCTACCTGGACTTTTTCCGCGCCCCGCAGCAGAAGTCCGTCCCGCCCGCCGCAACCGCTGGCGCGGCGTCGCTGGTACGGATCGAGTAGCACCGGCACCGGTGTCGGCCCCGCACCCTTTTTCCATCGCGAACTTCTAGAGCTGGTTTCAAAAATGCCTTGCGACCGCGTAAGTTCCATCCCTCAGGGGCTAAAGCCCAGTGTTTATGCGGCGCTGGAACGGCACGGCTGAAGCCGTGCCCCTCCGAAAGCTATTTTTGAAACCAGTTCTAGTTTGTGCTTGCGTTTTTTCGGACACCTTCGAGCATCTCATCCAGGTCGCGCCGCGAGTAATACTGGCCGCGGAGAACCAGCCCCGCGATGCGCCGCGTGTTGCGGATGTCGATGAGAGGATTAGCGTCGAGCAGCACCACATCGCCCAGCATGCCTTTTTCAACGGATCCCATCTCCTTTTCCCGGCCGAGAAAACGCGCCGCGTTGAGCGTGGCCGTTCGCAGGGCTTCGAGCGGCGGCAGGCCGGCCTGGACCAGCAGTTCCAGTTCCTGGTGCAGGCTCAGTCCCGGCAGCACGAAGGCGTCAAGGGAATCCGTGCCGGCTAGCAACGGTACGCGCGCGCGGTGCATGGCCTGAACGAGTTGCAGAGATTTCTCTGCCATGCGCCGGTTCAGGGCGGAGTCCTCCTCGGTCACGACCTCCTGGTAAGCGGCGCGGCGTGCCAGCCAGCGCTCCCGCATGGCCGCGGGAACGAACTCCAGCGGCACGCCGTCGCCCAGTTTGGTGGCGTCGGGCGGCCGATAGCTTTGCGACCAGATGAGCGTGGGAACAACATAAGTCTTGTTTTCCGCCATGCGCCGGAACAGCGTCGCCGCTTTCTCCGGGCTGTAGGAATCCAGGAGCGCAACCTGCAGCGCCCGCTGGTGGGCGCGCAACTCCTTGCGGGAAGAGCCGGGCTCAGCCTCAGCTGCCCGCAGGAAGAGCAGCTCCTTGCG
>CAYRII010000214.1:0-4923 GCA_964424245.1 uncultured Terriglobales bacterium
CAGGCGGCCTTACGCCCCTGCCGCGCGCGCTCGATGCCGTCCAGGGCGCGCCACAGCAGCCGCGCCGTGGTTTCCGCCGCATCCAGCGCCTGCTCTTCCACGCCGGCTCCGCCCCAGTCCGCCGTCCGCTCGCGCTCCAGTTGCGTCTTCCACACCTTGGTGTGCTCGACGTCGGCCGTCTGGTGCAAATAGAAGTACCCGCAGGTCCTGGCGTCGGCGCCGTACATTTCGCGCAGCCCGCGGGCCTTCACCTGCGCTACGCGCGGCACCTGCGACTCGTAGGCGTAAAACGCCGCCAGGGCCGCCGCCGGGCTTCCCTCCTCTGCCACGCGCCGCAGAATGGCCACCAGCTCGCCCACCTCGGGCAATGGTTGCCGGCGGCGCACCTGCTCGCGCTCCGCGCCCATGCCCTCGGCAAAGTCCAGCCACAGCTCGTCGTGCGGCGGGCCGCCCTCGGCTCCGGTTTCGTCGGCGCGGTTGGCCAGAATGGCGCCACGCAACTCGCCATCCATGGTGCGTGCCGCCAGCGCGGCCAGATGCTCGGGGAAGGCCGCCACGTGAGGGTAGTAGTCGGCGGCATACTCGCGCAGGTCTTCGCGCGTCAGCTCGCCTGCACTCCAGGCTTTGTAGAAGGGATGGCAAAGCAGGTCGAATTTTGCGATGCGTGCGTCCAGTTGCTCGAAAAATTGTGCGCTATCCATAAGTCACCCACTCGAAATAGTCCGGATTTGAGTCCTTGCGAGAATGGTACGGGAATTCTCCCCAGCCGGACAAGCGCAACACAATGATTTACTGCTGGCCGGTCTCTTGCCGCTCGCGCCAAACGGCCAACATGCGCTCGGCGTCGGCGATCTCCCGCTTCGGCATGCGCGCCTGCAGCGCGCGCAGCGCCTCCCTGGCCTCGGGGTCGCCAATCTCCGCCGCCCGGCTCAGCCAGAAGCAAGAGGCCACGAAGTCGCGGGCCAGTCCCTGCCCGTCGCGGTACATCAGCCCCAACTTGCGCTGGGCCACGGAGTGGTCGCGGTCCGCCGCTTTTTGGTACCAGCGCGCGGCTTCGCTCTCATTGTGCGGCAGCGTGCGCCCATCGCCGTACATGTCCCCGATTCTGAGCTGCGCCTCGGCCTCGCCCTGCTCGGCCGCTTTCATGTACCAGTGCGCCGCCTGGCCATCGTCCTGGGGAACGCCCTTGCCTTCGCCGTAATACGACCCCAGGTTCATCTGCCCGGTGGAGTCGCCCTGCTCGGCCGCCTTGCGGTACCACTCCGCGGCCGCGGCAGCATCCTTGGCCAGGCCCTTGCCGGAGGCGTACATCACTCCCAGGTTGTTCTGCGCCGAAGCGTCTCCCTGTTCGGCCGCTTTGCGGTACCAGATTTCCGCATCTTTGTAGTCCTGCGGAACGCCTTCCGCATTGTCGTACATCAGGGCAAGGTTGTATTGCGCCACCACGTTGCCCTGCTCGGCCGCCAGACGATACCAGCGCAGGGCTTCTTTCAGGTCTGTTGCTATGCCCCGGCCGTGGTAGTACATGTAGCCAACTTCTGCCTGGGCTTCAGCATTGCCCTTGCCGGCGGCCCGGCGATACCAGCGCAGTGCCTCTTCATCGTCCGGCTTTACGCCCCAGCCATTGCGGTAGACGTCACCCATCCGCCTGATGGCGTGCACAAATTCCTGCGCCGAGGCCTCGCGGAACCACTTCACCGCCTCTTCTTCGTTTTCCACCACGCCGCGGCCGGTCAAGTAGGCCTGGCCCAGCAGGTACTTCGCCCTGGCGTCTCCGTTTTTGGCTTTGTCCGACAGGGCTGGAATGTCGTGCACGGTCAGGGCCTGCAGGTCGCGTTCCAGTTGTTCTTTTTCCGGCAGCGGCGGCTCGCTCTTCTGGCAGCCACCGGCAACGGTCAGCACCGCCAGCAGAACCGCGAACGTGCAAAGAGGTCGCACAGCATCCTTCCGGGCAAGAGTATGTACCACATCCTACCGCGCCCGCGACGGCGGGCCCTCTGCCGCGCTTGCTAGAATACCGTTACGGGTCCAATGCCCTTCACCGAACAATTCGACGTCGTTATCGTGGGCGCCGGCCATGCCGGCTGCGAGGCCGCCATGGCGGCTGCGCGCATGGGGCTGAAGACCGCGCTCTACACCCTGAACGTGGACCTGATCGCGCAAATGTCCTGCAACCCGGCGGTGGGCGGCATTGCCAAAGGACACCTGGTGCGCGAGGTGGACGCGCTGGGCGGCATCATGGGCGAGGTCACCGACGCCGTGGGCATCCAGTTTCGCCTGCTTAACACTTCGCGCGGGCCGGCGGTGTGGTCGCCGCGCGCGCAGTGCGACAAGCAGCAGTACCGCCTGAAGATGCGCGAGGTGCTGGAATCGCAGCCCAACCTCAAGATCAAGCAGGCGGAAGTGGCGGACTTGATTGTCGAGCCGTCCCCGGCAGTGAACCAGGTATGTCGCGGCATCCGCCTGCGCGACGGCCGCACCGTGGGCGCGCAGGCCGTCCTCATCACCACCGGGACGTTCCTCAACGGCCTGATTCACTGCGGCGAGCAGCAGTATCCCGCGGGACGCTCCGGCGAGCCGCCCTCGCAACTGCTGGGCGAGGCGCTCAAGCAGCTCGGCCTGCGCGGCTGCCGCCTCAAGACCGGCACGCCGCCGCGCCTCGACGGCCGCTCCATCGACTGGTCGCGCTTCCAGCTCCAGCCCGGCGATCCCGATCCCACTCCCTTCAGCTTCCGCACGCGCCGCATCGAGCGCCCCCAGGTGCCCTGCTACATCGCCTTCACCACCGCAGAGACGCACCGCATCATCCGCGAAAACGTCCACCGCTCGCCCATGTACAGCGGGCAAATCCAGTCCGTCGGCCCGCGCTACTGCCCCTCCATCGAGGACAAGATCGTCAAGTTCCCGGACAAGCTGCAGCACCAGATTTTCCTCGAGCCCGAAGGACTGGCCACGCACGAGATTTACGTCAACGGCATGTCCACCTCCATGCCCATCGACGTGCAGCTGGCCATGATTCACTCCATCCCGGGCCTCGAAGGCGCGGAAATGCTGCGCCCGGGCTACGCCATCGAGTACGACGCCATCGACCCCACGGAGCTGGAGCGCACGCTCGAAACCAAGAAAATCGCGGGGCTGTTTCTCGCCGGGCAAATCAATGGCACATCGGGCTACGAGGAGGCCGCCTGCCAGGGCCTGATGGCCGGCATCAATGCCGCCCTCCAGGTGAAGCGCGAACCGGCGCTCATCCTCGACCGCACCGAGGCCTACACCGCCATCCTGATTGACGACCTGATCTCCAAGGGCACCAACGAGCCCTATCGCATGTTCACCTCGCGCGCCGAGTTCCGCCTGCACCTGCGCATCGATAACGCCGACCGCCGCCTCACTCCCTACGGCCGCCGCGTGGGGCTGATCTCGGACACTGCCTGGGCGGAGTTCCAGGCCAAGCAGCAGCGCATGGCCGCCTTGACCGAAATGCTGGAGAAAACTCGCGCCACCAGTGAAATGCTGGAGAAGCTGGGCGGCTTTTGGTCTTGTCATCCCGAGCGCAGTCGAGGGAGCGCAGCGACCGAAGGCGCAGCCGAGGGATCTGGGGTTTCGCAAGAGCAACACGCGCCCGAGGGCGGCCGCGCTACACAAGCGTTGCCAGGCGCCGTGGGCTCGACCCTCGCCCAGCTCCTCAAGCGCCCGGAGATCACCATCGAGCATCTCGAGCCCATCCTGCGCGAGTTGGGCCACGGGCCGTTGGCCGCCGACCACCTGGAACTTAAGTCGGTGGAGACCGAAATCAAGTACGAGGGCTACCTGCGCCAGCAGGAGCGCGCCATCGAGCGCCTGAAGAAGGCCGAGCAGCGCCACATCCCGGAGTGGTTTGACTACGCCAACGTCAGCGGGCTCTCGCGGGAAGTGCAGGAAAAGCTGGCGCGCGTCCGCCCGCGCACCCTGGGCCAGGCCTCACGCATCCCCGGCGTCACCCCGGCAGCCATCTCCCTGGTCAACGTCTTTATCGAAATTCAGGCGCGCCGCCACCCGCAGCCGGCAGCTTCCTGATCCTTCGTGTCCCTTGTGGTCAGACTGTCGAAAACACCAAGCTGCAGCAGGTGACCCCGCCTTCGGCCTTGAGCACCTCGGAGACGTCGAGCGCCGCCACCTTGATGCCCCGCTCTTCCAGCCGGCGCCGCGTTTTTTCGTTCGCCGCCGGATAGACGACGGTCTGATCGAGCAGTAACGCGTTGCCCGCGTGTGGCTCCCCGGGATCCACTTCCACAAACTCCGCCGCGCCGAAGCTCGCGCGCTCCACCATGCGCGAATTGATGAGCAGAGTGTTCTCGGCCACTTGCGTCACCGCTGTCTTCAGGTGCAGGCAGCCTCTTACCTCCACCGGAACCACGGTGTAACCGTAGGGCGCAACCAGCGTCGCCAGTTGCGCAATGCCTTCGCGGTTCGAGCGCGACGTCCGGCCCGCGTAGAGTCTGCGGCCCAGCCGCAGCACGTCGCCGCCGTCGAGCGTGCCCGGCGCCTCGATGCGCAGCAGCTTGCGGTAGGGCGCGAGTGCCCGGGCAAGGGACTCCGTCTCCCCGCGGCGCGACTCTGCTCCCGGCCGCGTCAGTACCGCCGCCTCCTCCAGCACCAGCGCGGCGTCCTCGACGAACACCGAGTCGGGAAGCTCGGGCTCGGCCGCCAGGCTCAGCACTTCGCAACCCAGGCCGCGCAGGCACTCCTCGTAGCGCTCGTGCTGTTCGGCCGCCCGGCGCAGGTCGATCGGCGTGCGCGCCAGGTGCGTAAGCTCGCAGCGCGCGAATGCAGGACTTACCCGGCGTGTGATGGCGATTCGCATTGCCCACTCCTGGATCCGGTCAGGGATTACCTGCTCCACGGGCAGCGCCCCGCGCTCCACCCGGTGCCCCAGCGTCTCTCCTT
>CAYRII010000215.1:0-4843 GCA_964424245.1 uncultured Terriglobales bacterium
AATCCCTACTTCAGTTCCCTGCTCGATGATGTGCGCCGCCGCGTCAAGTCGGGCGAACTGCTCTCTGAGGCCTTCGCCGCGCAGGGCGTCTTTCCGCGCCTCTACACCACCACCCTGCTGGCGGGCGAAAAAAGCGGCAACCTCGAAGAAGTCATGGGACGCTATATCACCTTCCAGCGCACCGCCTCCACCGTGCGCAAGAAGCTGCTGGCCTCCCTGGTCTATCCCGCGCTGCTGATTGCGCTGGTGATCGCCATGCTGACCTTCCTGGTCACCTACGTGGTGCCGGAGTTCGCCAAGCTCTTCGAGCAGTTGCACGCCAACCTTCCGCCGCTCACCGTGTTCATGCTGGAAGTGGGCGTGGCGGTGCGCGAGCACGTCCTGTTGCTGGTCGGAGGCCTGGCCGCGCTGGCCCTCTTCCTCGTGCGCTGGCAGCGTACCCCGGGCGGCGCCCACGCCCTCGACCGCATGCTGCTCGCGCTGCCGCTGGTGGGCGGCGTCTGGCTGAAGTATCAGCTCGCCATGTTCGCGCGCATGCTCTCCACGCTGCTCTCCGGCGGGCTCCCTCTGGTGCCCGCGCTGGAGACCGCCGGCGCCTCCATGGAGAGCCGCTTCCTCGCCGCCGGAGTGGCGCAGGCGGTGCAGCGCGTGCGCGAAGGCCAGCCCCTGGCCCGCAGTCTCGAGCAGACTGGCAGCTTTCCCGGCTTGGCCGTGGAAATGATCGAAGTGGGCGAGGGCACCGGCGCTCTGCCCACCATGCTCACCTCGGTGGCCGAGTTCTACGAGGAAGACGTGCAGAACGCCCTCGCCGCCATCCTTTCGCTGATTGAGCCCGCCATCCTTATCCTGATGGGGCTGGTGGTTGCCTTCGTCCTGCTCTCGCTCTATCTGCCCATCTTCACCCTGGGCGCAGGAGGCGTGGCGCGCTAGTGCCCGGAGACCGCATGCAGAAACATAATCCGGATCCCGCCGCCGAGCGCAAGCCGTTGTTCGCCGACAACGGCGGCCGCACCGCCGATACCCAGGCCGAAGAGGAAGCCCGCGCGCGCGACCTGGCGCGCCGCTACCGCTCCGAGTTCGTTGACTTGCGCGACTACCACGTGCAGCACGAACTCTTCCGCACCATCCCCGTGGACCTGATGTTCCGCTACAACTTCGTGCCGCTCCAGGAAAGCGACGGCGTGCTCTCCATCGCCATCGCCGATCCCAGCCGCCTGATGATGATTGATGAGATTGGCCTGCTGCTGGACAAGCGTATCGTCACCCGGGTAGCCACGCTCACGCAGATCAGCAACATCCTGAAAAAAACCGAGCAGTCGCAGCGCGTGCTGGAGGAGGCCAGCGAGGGCTTTACCCTCGACGTCATCCGCGAAGACGAGCTCACCGACGAGACCATTTCCATCGAGCGCCTCACCGCGGAGAGCGACATCAGCCCCATCATCCGCCTGGTCGATACCACTATCTTCACCGCGCTGCAGCGCCGCGCCTCGGACATCCACATTGAGACCCGCGACGACTCCGTGGTCATCAAGTACCGCATCGACGGCGTCCTGCAGCCCGCCATGCAGCCTATCGCGCGCGAGCACCACTCCACCATCATCTCCCGCGTCAAGGTCATGAGCGAGCTCGACATCGCCGAGCGCCGCGTCCCCCAGGACGGCCGCTTTCGCGTCCGCTATAGCGAGCGCTCCATCGACTTTCGCGTGTCGATCATGCCCTCGATACATGGGGAAGATGCGGTTTTGCGCGTCCTCGACAAGGAATCGATGAGCGAGAAGTTTCACCGGCTGACGCTGGACGTGGTGGGCTTCAGCGACGAGGACCTGAAAAAATTCCGGCGCTACATCGCCGAGCCCTACGGCATGGTGCTGGTCACCGGGCCAACCGGCTCGGGCAAGACCACCACGCTCTACGCCGCGGTCAATGAAATTAAAACCGACGAGGACAAAATCGTCACTATTGAAGATCCGGTGGAATACCAAATTCGCGGCGTGACGCAGATTCCCGTGAACGAGAAAAAAGGGCTGACGTTCGCGCGCGGCCTGCGCTCCATCCTGCGGCACGACCCCGACAAGATCATGGTGGGGGAGATTCGCGACACGGAAACCGCGCAGATTGCCATCCAGAGCGCGCTCACGGGCCATCTGGTGTTTACCACGGTGCACGCCAACAACGTCGTGGACGTAATCGGGCGGTTCCTGAACATGGGCGTGGAGCCGTATAACTTCGTCTCCGGGCTGAACTGCATTCTGGCGCAGCGCCTGGTGCGCGTGATCTGCGAGAGCTGCAAGAAGAGCGTGCAGTATCCGGCGGAGGTGCTGGAAGACAGCGGCCTCGATCCGGCGGAGTGGGCGCGGGTGCCGTTCTACGAGGGCGAAGGCTGCTTCGAGTGCGCGGGCACAGGCTTCCGCGGGCGCACCGCCATCCACGAGCTGCTCGACCTGAGCGACAAGATCCGCGAGATGATCCTGGAGAAGCGGCCGACTTCGGAGATCCGGCGCGAGGCGCACGCCGAAGGCATGCACTTCTTGCGCGAGTCGGCCCTGGATAAGGTGAAGGCAGGCACCACCACGCTGAAGGAGATCAACAAGGTCACGTTCATCGAGACCACGCGGTAGGATGCGGAGCGCGCGGGCAGCCGGGGAGAGCGTTTGGGCTACAATCGCCGCCAGCAGAATGAGCGGCCGATGGCGGGCCGCGGCATACAGAGACCAATGAGCGGCAATTCCAAAGCGACGACGCGGCCGCGGATGGCATGCGAGATTGCGGCGGACCGCGTGCTGGCGGCGCGCGCCTCCGATGACGGTCGCGCGGTGGACATCCATACCAGCCGCGCGCTGCCCCCGGGAGCGGTGACCCCGGGACTGGCGGCGGGCAACGTGGGCGATCCGGCCGCCTTGCGCGACGCCGTGGCGGGCGCCCTGGCCGCCGTGGCGGGACGCTCGCGCGATGTGATCGCCGTCCTGCCCGATGCCGCCGTGCGCGTGGCCCTTTTGGACTTTGATTCCTTTCCCGAGAAATACGCGGAGGCGGCGGCGCTGGTGCGCTTCCGCCTGAAGAAGACCTTGCCCTTCGACGTGGAGCGCGCCGCGCTCTCCTTTGATGTGCAACGCGCGGCCGCAGGCGTGCGCGTGGTGGCAGCGGTGGCGCCGCAGGCCATCGTGGAGGAATACGAGCGCGCCATCCGCGATGCCGGCTACCACCCCGGCGTGGTCCTGCCCTCGACGCTGGCGGCGCTGGGCGCAGTCGAAGCCGAGCGGCCCACGCTGGTCGTCAAAGTGGATTCCACCACCGCCGCGGTGGCCATTGTGGACGGCGACGAGCTGCGTCTCTTCCGCATTGTCCCCAACCGCAGCGGCGCGCGCGTGGATGGCGCGCAACTGGCGGAGGAGATTTATCCTTCCGTGGTTTTTTACCAGGACACCTACGGAGCCACCGTGGAGCGCGTGCTGGTGGGCGGGCAGGCGCCGCTGGAAAGCGTGGGCCCGGCGCTTGAGGCGCAGACGGGCGTGCCTGTGGGCGAGCTGGTGAGCGCGCGCTTTCTAAGTGGAAACCTCGCCGGCGACCTGGGACACCCCTCGACGCTGGCGGGCGTGGTGGGAGCACTGGTGGCCTAGAAAAGCAGGAGGCAGGTAGCAGAAGGCAGGAAGCAGGGGGCAGGAAGCAGCCAAGGCAAATGAGAATAGAAATCAATCTCGCCAGCCAGCCTTACGAAGACGTGCGGCGCTTTTTTCTTTCCTGGGGACCGGCGGCGGCGCTGGTGGTGGTGTTCTCCCTGGTTCTCGCGGGCTATGCCGTAAGGAACTGGAATGCCTCCGGCCCGGCGCGGCAGAAGGTGGTGGAGGAACAGCAGGCCGTCGCGCGGCTGGACCAGGAAAAGATGCGCGAGGTGGCCGTGCTGCTGCGTTCCGAGCACCGCGAGCTGCGCCTGAAGTCGGCCTTCGTCAACGGGCTGATCGCGCGCAAGACGTTTTCCTGGACGCAGGTGTTCACCGCGCTGGAAAAGATCATGCCGGCGCGCGTGCACGTGGTGTCCATCGAGCCGGTGGAGACCAAGGAGCGGCAACTGGAAATCCAGTTGCGCGTGGCGGGAGACTCGCGCGAGCAGGCGCTCGAGCTGGTGCGGCGCATGGAGCAGTCGGAGCGCTTCCGGCGTCCGCAGTTGCGCAGTGAGACCAGCCCGGCGGACGCCCCGGAGAAGGTCCAGTTTGAAATTGTCGCGCTCTATCTGCCCGTGCCCGCAGCCGGGGTGACGCGATGACCTCCAACCTGAAGCAGATGCGCCGCCGCCTGCTGCTGGGCATGACCGTCTTGCTGCTGGCGGATGCGGCGGTGCTCCTGTTCCTGCTTTCGCCGCCGGGACGCTCCCCCGCCCAGTTCGAGGCGGAGAGCGCGCGCCTGGAATTGAAACGCGGGTTGCAGGAGCGCGAGGTGGCCCCCTTGCGCGGCATGGAGCAGAAGCTGGCGCGGGCCAAGGAAGATCTGGCGGCGTTTTACGCCAAACGTTTTCCCCCGGAGTCCTCTGCCATCGCCGCCAACCTGGGCCGCCTGGCTGCGAGCGGCCGGGTGCGGATTTCCGAAGTGAAGTACAGCGACGACGAGGCGGTCATTGGCGGATTGCGCCGCGTCAAGGTCCAGGCCACGCTGCGCGGCGACTATCCGGACGTGATGCGTTTTCTGAATTCCCTGGAGCGCGACGCCATGTTCCTCATCATTGACGGGGTCACGCTCAAAGAGCAGGATGCGGGCGCGGTGACGCTCGACCTGCGTCTGGAAACCTACTTCAAGACCGAAGGGTGAGCGCACAGAAATGAGAATGGGAGCAGAAAGCCGGGGCCGGGTG
>CAYRII010000216.1:0-4826 GCA_964424245.1 uncultured Terriglobales bacterium
CGAACAGGGAGTAATCGCGCGTGACCACGGTGATACCAGTTTCGGTGACGAAGTAGCGCTGGCGGTCGGCCTCGGCGTCAAAGCCGATTTCCGTGCCTTCGGGAATGTGCACGTCGCGGTCGAGGATAGCGCGGCGGATGCGGCAGTGGCGGCCGATGTTGACGTGGGAAAAAATGATGCTGTCGTCCACTTCGGTGTAGGAATTGACGCGCACATCCGGGGAGAGCACGCAGCGGCGCACGGAGCCGCCGGAAACGATGCAGCCGGAGGAGACGATGGAGTCAATGGCCACGCCCATGCGCCCCGGATCGCCGAAGACGAACTTGGCCGGCGGGTACTGCCTCTGGTGGGTGCGAATGGGCCAGGCCTTGTCGTACAGATTGAAGATGGGCGACACGGAGACGATGTCCATGTTGGCCTCGTAAAAGGCCTCGAGGGTCCCTATGTCGCGCCAATACAGGGCTTCCTTGCGGTTCTCGTCGATGAAGTTGTAGGCATAAACGCGGTAGTCCTCGAGGATGTGGGGCAAAATGTCATGCCCGAAGTCATGCGAGGACTCCGGATCCTCGGCGTCCTTGAGCAGGACGGGGAGCAGGACATCCGTATTAAAGAGGTAGATGCCCATGGAAGCGGAGACCATTTCCGGGTTGTCGGGGGAACGGAAGGAGGTGGACTCGGGCTTCTCCTCGAAGCCCACGATGCGGCCAAAACGCTCCACACCCACCACACCAAAGCGGCGGGTCTCGGTGGGATGGACGGGCAGGGTGGCAACCGTAACATCGGCGCCCGAGGCGCGATGCTGCTCCAGCATGAGCTCGTAGTTCATCTTGTAAATGTGGTCGCCGGACAGGATGAGAACGTAGCGGGGCTGCTCGGAGCCGATGGAATAAATGTTCTGATAGACGGCATCGGCAGTGCCCAGGTACCAGTTCTCGCTGACGCGCTTCATGGGCGGAAGGATCTCGATGAACTCGCCCAGGTCGCGGGCCACGACGTTCCAGCCCTCGCGGATGTGGCGGTTGAGCGAGAGCGCCTTGTATTGCGAAAGAATGTAGATGTGGCGCAGGTTGGAGTTGACGCAGTTGGACAGCGTGACGTCAATGATGCGGTAGTTGCCTCCGAAGGTGACGGCAGGCTTGGCGCGGTCACGCGTGAGAGGATAAAGACGCTCGCCGGCGCCGCCTGCCAACAGAACTCCGAGGGTATCTTTCATATGGTCGAATGCGCAGTCTCGCCGTGTCCCGCGACAAGCACGCCGGAAGCGAAGAAACGGAAAAGGCTGAAGAAAAATGGTATCACAGCGGAATCGAGCCCCCGATTGCAGTGTCGCATGGCCGCAACACTTCCTTGAGATGCGGAGATGGAACAAGAGTTGCGCGGCCCCTGGACGCGGAACGCGCGCCCGCGGGGCGCTGATACAATGCCCGCGTGAAGCCGTCCCCGAAGGCGGAAAAAATCCTGGCTACGGCCCTGCTGGCAGCGCTCGGTGCCGGAGCCCGGGCGTTGCACGGGCTGGGGCTGGAGATTGCCGGTTTCTTCTTTTTGGTGTTCGCGGCGATGGGCGCGGCCGCCGCGTGGCGGGAGTATGCTGATCTGGGGCGCGGCGGCCCGGCCACCGAGCGCCTGGGGCTGGCCCTGGGCTTCAGTCTGTTGTTTGCGTACTTTGGTGTGACCTCATTCTTGCGGGCGAGACGGAAGGCCTGAACCTTGACGGAAAAGCCCAAGACCGCGCAGAGGGAAGAAACCAGCAAACCGCAAACGCCCGGCTCCGTCGACGTGCGTCCCCTGTACACCCCGGCCGACCTGGGGCAGTGGAACTACGAGAACGAGGCGGGCTATCCGGGCGAGTATCCCTTCACTCGCGGGGTGCAGGCCACGATGTACCGCGGGCGGCTCTGGACCATGCGGCAATACGCCGGCATGGGCGACGCCGAGGAATCCAACCGGCGCTACAAATACCTGCTGGACCATGGCACCACCGGATTATCCGTAGCCTTTGATCTGCCCACGCAAATCGGCATGGACTCCGACCATGAAATGGCCGCGGGCGAAGTGGGCAAGGTGGGCGTGGCCATTGACTCCATCGAAGACATGCAGCGGTTGTTTGACGGCATTGATCTGAGCCGGATTTCCACTTCGATGACCATCAACGCCACAGCCGCAATCCTTCTTGCGCTCTACGTGGCGGTGGCGCGGCGTGCCGGCGCCGATGGGAAGCAGCTTTTGGGCACGGTGCAAAACGATATTCTGAAGGAGTACATCGCGCGCGGGACGTACATCTATCCCCCGCAACAAGCCATGCGGATCATCACCGACCTGTTCGCCTGGGCCAACCGCGAGCTGCCGGAGTGGAACACGATTTCCATCTCCGGGTACCACATGCGCGAAGCGGGATGCACCGCGGTGCAGGAGGTGGCGTTCACGCTGGCCAACGGCATCACCTACGTGGAGGCTGCGCTGCGTGCCGGCCTCGAGGTGGATGGATTCGCGGGGCGTCTTTCCTTTTTTTTCAACGCGCACAACAACGTGCTGGAGGAGGTGGCCAAGTTCCGCGCGGCGCGGCGCATGTGGGCGCGGATCATGAAGGGGCGCTTCGGCGCGAAGAACCCGCGCTCTCTCATGCTGCGCTTCCACACGCAGACGGCGGGCTCCACGCTGACGGCGCAGCAGCCGGAGGTGAACATCGTGCGCACCACGCTGCAGGCCCTCTCGGCGGTCTTGGGCGGGAGCCAGTCTCTCCATACCAACAGTTTTGATGAAGCGCTGGGGCTGCCGACCGAATCAGCGGCGCGCGTGGCGCTGCGCACCCAGCAAGTGGTGGCCTTTGAGTCCGGCGTGGCGCAGACGGTTGACCCGCTGGCGGGATCGTACTGTATCGAGTCGCTGACGGGTGAAATCGAGTCCCACGCCACGGCGTATCTGGAAAAGATCGAGGCCCTGGGCGGAATGCTGAAAGCCATCGAGCGCGGCTACGTGCAGCAGGAGATCCAGAACGCCGCCTACGAATATCAGCAGGCGGTAGACCACCTGGAGCAAGTAGTGGTGGGAGTCAATCGGTTTACGCTGGAGGAGGAAAAACCGGTTCCGGTGCTGCGCGTGGACGAGGTGCTGGAGCGCCAGCAGGTGGAACGCGTGCGCGCCCTGCGCACGCGGCGCGATGCGGCGATCTGGCAGGCGGCCCTGCGCCGCGTGGAAGACGCGGCACGCTCCGGCGAAAACCTGATGCCGCCCATCCTGGGCGCGGTGGAGGGGCTGTGCACGGTGGGAGAAATCTCCGACGCGCTGCGGCGGGTGTTTGGGGAGTACCGGGAAGCGGTGGTGATTTGAGGGAGGCCGCGCCCTACCCTTAGTACTGCGCCTGCAGCTCGCAGGCCTCGCGGCAGTCCAGGCAGTAGTACATGCCGTCCTGGCAGAGGCGCACGTTATGCAGGCCGTGGCAAAGGTTGCAGTATTTCTCGCACTGGCAGCGGCCTTCGTCCACGTCGCACACCATACAAATGAACTTGTCGGCCATGGCCACACTGTAGCGCGTTTTGGCGGTAAGGAAAAGGGGGAAGCGCCACGGCCGCTGGCTGCGCAATCTGCAAGCATCGGTTTTACGACTTTTCCCCCAGCCGGAGGCTCCCCACTGCGCTCGATCCGCCGCGGGAAAATCGCTCCGACGAGGAAGTTTCCTGAAGCAGGCGGCGCGGCGTTGACCGGCGGAAAAAGCGCGTGGTAACGTGAAGGGTTGCGCCATCCCATCGAGAGCAGATAGCTGCGTCTGCCCCCAAAAGGAAATCCGCTTGTCCCCAACGGTTGAGGCGACCAGGTCGGCGCTGCGCAAAACCGCGCTCAACCCGGTTCATCGCCAGATGGGCGCCAAGATGGTGGACTTCGGCGGCTGGGACATGCCGGTAGAGTACCCAGCCGGATTCGGCGGCAGGCCGGGCGGGCTCATCCAGGAACATTTGGCGGTGCGCACGGCCGTGGGCGTCTTCGACGTCAGCCACATGGGCGATATCCGCGTACGCGGGCCGCAGGCGCTGGCCGCAGTGCAGCACATTTCCATGAACGATGCCGCGCGGCTGGCCACGGGCCAGGCGCAATACTCGGCGCTGCTCTATCCCCAGGGCACGTTCGTGGATGATGTGATCGTGCACAAGCTGGCCGACGACGACTATCTGCTGGTGATCAACGCCGGAACGCGCGAGAAGGACTTCCACTGGGTGCGCGACAACCTCACCGGCGTTGACGCTGTAGCGGAAGACGTTGGCGATCGCTACACGCAATTGGCCATTCAGGGACCCAGGGCGGCTGAAGTTGTGTCGCGGGTCACAGCCGCTGACCTTTCCAAAGTGAAAACATACTGGTTCACGCAGGGCACAGTTTGCGGACTCAAGGACACGTTGATCGCGCGTACCGGCTACACGGGCGAAGACGGATTCGAAATCTACATTCCCTCGGACGCGGCCACAAGCGCGCGCGTCTGGCACGAAGTGCTGGAAGCGGGGAAGGCATTCGGCCTTCTGCCCTGCGGGCTGGGGGCGCGCAATACGCTGCGCCTGGAAGCGAAGATGGCGCTGTATGGGCATGAGATTTCCGAGTCCATCACCGTCTGGGAGGCGGGGTTGGACCGCTTCTGCAAGATGGAAAAGGGCGAGTTCGTTGGCCGCGCTGCTTTGGAAAAGCAGAAGGCCAAAGGCGTAACGCGCAAACTTGCGGGACTGGAAATGGTCGGGCGGGGCATCGCGCGCGACGGATATCGCGTGCTGGACGGAGCGGGCGCCGAGGTAGGCCACGTCACCAGCGGCTCCTACGCGCCGTATCTGAAGAAGAACATCGCC
>CAYRII010000217.1:0-4820 GCA_964424245.1 uncultured Terriglobales bacterium
ATAAACCCGTGGACGTCACGAGGTGGAAAATCACGTTCTGGTGTTGCTCAAGGCTCTCGTAACCCCTGTCGATCACACTGGATAGAGCATTCTCTACGTTGGGCAAAACTTGGAATAATCCTGGGAACTCCCGATGCACCTCCGGCCAAAATTCCTCGTGAGAGAAGACTGGCTTGAGGTTGGGATCAACAGATGGAGGCATATAGGTCGACCTCGTGGGGAGCGGGTTAGATTCGAGCTTCTTCTGGAGCAGTTCGTTCACCAGCGCCGGATTGGCCTGGCCCTTGGACTTCTTCATCACCTGCCCGACAAAAAATCCCAGCACCGTCTTCTTGCCGCCGCGGTACTGCTCCAGTTGCTTGGGACTTTCGGCCAAGACCTCATCGATGATTCTCTCAATCGCCCCGGTGTCGCTGATCTGCTGCGGCTTTTCTTTTTCGTACACCGCCGGGAAGTCCTCGTCGCGCTCGAAGCACAGGTCGTAGAGGTCCTTGAGCATCTTGCCGGAAATGGTGCCCGATTCCACCAGGTCGGCGGAAAGTGCCACTCCCTTCATGGAAATGGGCGACTGCTCGATGGCGAGTCCCTTGGCGTTCAGCCGTCCCATCAGCTCGCTCTGCACCAGGTTAGCCACGCGCTTGGGATTCTTTGCCGCCCTGGCCGCGGCCTCGAACCGGTCGGCCAGCCCCTGCGTCACCGTCAGCACCTGCGCGTCGTACTCCGTGATGCCGTACTCTGCCACCATGCGCTGCCGTCGCGCGTCCGGCAGCTCGGGCAGCGTCTTGCGGATTGCCTCCTGCCAGGCCGCGTCCACCACCAGCGGCAGCAGGTCGGGCTCGGGAAAGTAGCGGTAATCATGCGCCTCCTCCTTGGAGCGCATGCCGTAGGTCTTGCCTTCGGCGGAGTTGTAAAGGCGCGTCTCCTGCGTGATGCGCCCGCCGGATTCCAGCACCTGGATATGCCGCTCAATCTCGTATTCCAGCGCCTGCCGGATGAAGCGAAACGAGTTCACGTTCTTCACTTCCGTCTTGGTGCCGAATTCCTTCTGCCCCCGCGGGCGGATGCTGATGTTGGCGTCGCAGCGCAGCGATCCCTCTTCCATGTTGCAGTCGCTCACTCCTGTGTAGAGCACGATTTCCTTGAGCCGGGTCAGATACTCGTAGGCCTCGTCGGGCGTGCGCATCTCGGGTTCGCTGACAATCTCAATCAGCGGCACGCCGCAGCGGTTCAAATCCAGGTAGGTGTTCTCGTTCGAGTCCGGAAAGCCGTCGTGCAGGCTCTTGCCCGCATCTTCCTCCAGGTGCAGCCGGGTAATGCCGATGCGCCGCGTGCCCGCAGCGGCCGGAATTTCGATCCAGCCATGCTCCGCCAGCGGCCGGTCGAACTGCGAAATCTGGTAGCCCTTGGGCAGGTCGGGATAGAAATAGTTCTTGCGCGCGAAGATGGAGGTTTCGTTGATGCGGCAGTTCAGCGCCATGGCGGCGCGCACCGCGTACTCCACCGCCTTGCGGTTCAGCACCGGCATTGCCCCGGGCAGGCCCAGGCACACCGGGCAAACATTCGAGTTGGGTGGATCGCCGAAGCGCGTGGAGCAGCCGCAGAAAATCTTGCTCCCCGTCAAGAGCTGGACGTGCACTTCCAAGCCGATGACGGCTTCATAGCGCGAGCCGGCGGCAACGGGACTTTCCGGCGTGGTCACCATCAACTCGCGATTATATCGCCCGGGTGCTGCGCGCAGCAGGCGCGCAGCCGGATGGCGCTATTTGGTGAGCGGATCGTAGCTCAGGTACTTCTCCATGGGAATCTCGAAAAAGAACAGCTCCTGGCCGTCGGCGTCGCGCAACCCGCTGACGTAGAGATGCGCGCCCGCCAGCGGGTTCGAGATACCCTCGACGTCGAAGAAGAAGAACCCGCCCTGAGTGGAATCCGGCTCCACCGCCTTGGCCAGGAAGCGCAGCCGCTCGATTTCATCCACCGCTTCCTGTTTCACGCTGGCCGGCAGTTTCTTGCGCGGCAGGGGCACAGGAAAGGGATTGCGCGCGGGCTCGTCCCCGCGTCGCTTCTGGCGGGCGATGCGCCGGTAGATGTCCTCCGGCGAAAACGGGTCAATCTTGATCTTGTTCACCGTCACCAGCGTCACTCTCAGCTCCACCAGCGAAACCGGCCTCCCGCCTTCGTTGGAAAGAATGAGCTGCACCGGCAGGATGCCTTCCTTCTTGTACGCCACCACAAAGCGCGCGGTTTTTTCCGGCATGTCGTAGGGATCGGCGGCCACGATGAACTTCTCCATCTCGTGCGCCTCGTGCGCCGGGTAGGTGCGCGCGTGATAGATGCGGGGCACCACGGGAACCGTGTCCTCGGCCAGCCCGCCGCTCGCGGCGCTGCCCATCACGAGCGCCGCCAGAACCCACACCGCCGTCCTTCGCCTGGCTGCTCCGGCGCTTCGCCACTCTTCGAGGAACATGGTCTGATTATGGGGGAGCAACGGCCTGCCGACAACCTCGCTCATGGTTTGGGATGGCGCGGAAGTTAGAATGGTTGTTCTCCATGCACCTCCTATACAGCGCGGCCACGGCCCTGGTGCTGCTGCTCGGCGCCCCCTGGTGGCTCTTGCAGATGCTGCGCCACGGCAAGTATCGCGCCGGGTTGGGCGAACGCCTGGGCCGCGTGCCCGCGCGAATCCTTCCGCCCAAAGATGCCGGGCGTTCCGGCTGCACCTGGGTGCATGCCGTCTCCGTGGGTGAAGTCCTGGCCGTGGGCCGCCTGGTGGAGGAGATGCGCCGCCGGCATCCCGCGCGGCGCGTTGTCCTTTCCACCACTACCAGCACCGGCCAGCGCCTGGCGCGGGAGCGCTTTGGAGAGGAAAACGTCTTCTACTTCCCGCTGGATTTTGCCTTCGCTGTGCGGCCATACTTTCGCGCGC
Organism: uncultured Terriglobales bacterium; assembly: GCA_964424245.1. GTDB lineage: Bacteria > Acidobacteriota > Terriglobia > Terriglobales > Acidobacteriaceae > CAYRII01. The sequence goes on from CAYRII010000217.1 coordinate 2,924, forward strand.
TGGCGCCGGACCTGGTGGTGATGGCCGAAACCGAGTTCTGGCCCAACTTTCTGCGCCTGGCGCGGGAAAACAGAGCGCGCGTGGCCGTGGTGAATGCCCGCATCTCCGACCGTTCGCTGCCCGGATATCGCCGCTGGCGCGGCCTGCTGCGGCGCGTGCTCCAAAACGTGGACCTGTTTCTCGCGCAGAGCGAGGAAGACGCGCGCCGCCTGGCGGAAATCGGCGCGCGCCCCGAGCGGGTTGGCGTGGCCGGCAATCTGAAGTTCGATGCTGCCTCTCCACCCGCCTCGCCTGCCGTGGCTTTGCTGCGCCAGGCGATGGAGCGCGGAGGAGCTTCTCCCGCCGTGGTCTGCGGTTCCACCACCGAAGGCGAAGAGGCCATGCTCCTGCGCGCCTTTCCCGCTGTCCTCGAACAGCATCCTGCCGCGCTGCTGGTGCTTGCGCCCCGCCACCCGGAGCGTTTTCCCGCGGTGGCGCAGTTGCTGGCCGCCTCCGGCCTGAAGTCGTGGAGCCGCTCCACGCTTGCCGAAACAGACGCCCTCGCCGGCGGCGTGCTTCTGCTCGACTCCCTGGGCGAACTGGCCTCAATTTATTCGCTGGCCACGCTGGCGCTGGTGGGTGGCAGCCTGGTGCCGCGCGGCGGGCACAATATTCTCGAGCCCGCGCAGCACGGCATTCCTGTCCTCGTGGGCCGGCACGCGGAAAACTTCCGCGACATCGTCACTCTCTTCGCCCGCGCCGACGCGTTGCGCGTGGTCGAACCCGGCAACCTGGCCGCAACATTTCTCTCCCTGCTGGCTGACCCGGTTTCGCGGGCGGACCTGGGGGCGCGCGGCCTGGCTGTCTTTCGCGCCCACTCCGGAGCCACCGTGCGGACCCTGGATGCCCTCGACGAACTGATGGGCGCGGCGGCGCCCCCCCTCCTCCGCTCTCGCCGGGAGCGTGGCGCAATGACCGTTCTCTCCGCCCTCTACGGCGGCGCCGCGCGCGCGCGCAACGCGCTCTACGACCACCGCCTCTTGCGCGCCCAGCGGCTCGAGGGGCCCGTGGTCAGCATCGGCAACCTCTCCGTCGGCGGCGCCGGCAAAACTCCCTTCCTCCTCCTGCTCGGCTCCCTCCTCCAGGCGCGCGGCGTGCCCTTCGACGTGCTCTCCCGCGGCTACGGCCGCAGCTCCAAAGGCGTGCGCGTGGTGGACCCCGGAGGCCTCCCCGCCGAGTTCGGCGACGAACCGCTTCTGATCGCGCGTCGCCTGCAGGTGCCCGTCGTCGTGGGCGAAGTGCGCCACGCCGCCGGGATTGTGGCGGAAGAAAAGTTCGGCGCGCGGCTGCATTTGCTCGATGACGGCTTCCAGCACCGCGCCCTGGCGCGCGATTTCGATATCGTTCTCGTCACCCCGGAGGACGCCCGCGACCGCCTGCTGCCCTCCGGCCGCCTGCGCGAGCCGCTCGCCGCGCTGTCTCGTGCGGATGCCGTGGTGCTCACCGCGGGCGCCGCCCCGGAGCATTTTCCGCTCGACGGCAAGCTGGTTTGGCGCGCGCGCCGCGGCATCCTGCCGCACAACGTGCCTGCCGGTCCTGTGGCCTTCTGCGGCATCGCCCGCCCGCAGAACTTTTTCCTGCAACTGCGCACCGCGGGCATCGAACCCGCCGCCCAGGCCGTCTATCGCGACCACCACGCCTACTCGGAGCGCGATATCCGGGATCTGCTCGAGCTGCGCGCCCGCAGCTCCGCCGGAGGCTTCGTCACCACGGAAAAGGATGCCGTCAATCTCGGCGGCTATCTGGCCTCGCTCCAGCCTCTGGCCGTGGTTGCGGTGAAGATGGAGTGGCTCGATTCCTCCGCCGCCCTCGATGCCATGTTCGCCAAGATTGCGGAACGGCGCGGGCGCGCCTCGTG
>CAYRII010000218.1:0-4804 GCA_964424245.1 uncultured Terriglobales bacterium
TCCACGCTGCGGCGGCGCATGCGGCGGTGGCGGATGGCGGCGGCCGCGGCGGGATTGGCGTTTGCGCTGGGATGGTTCGTGGAGCCGCCCTATCCCATCGCGCCCGAAGACACGCTGGCCTGGCGGGATTACGTGGAATTGCACCAGGGGGCGGCGGTGGCGGTGGCGGCGCGGTATCCGCAGGCGCGCGTACTCACCGCATGGCCGGCCACGGACGAGCTGACGCGGCCGTACCTGGGATACGTGGGCGCGCCCCTGCGGGTGCTGGCGCTGGAGGATTTTTCTCCGCAGCAGATGGCCATCGCGGCGCGCGACAACCACTGGTACGACGTGGCGCTGGTTTTTTCCACCAAGTACGAGCCCCGGCGAAACCTGTTGCGGCGGGTGCCGGGATGGGAGCGGGCGGAGATGCGCTATTTCGGCTATCACCGCGATGTGCAGCCGCAAGCGGCGGCGGCGCTGGTCGGCGGGCGCGTGGTGCTGGAAGGACGGCGCGGCGGCGAGTGGGTGGCGGTGATCGAAGTGGAGCGGGTCAGAAACGCGGGGAAAAGCGAAGCGGACAAAGAATCAAGGGGCGACTGAAGGCGATGGCGCGCGCGCCAGCCTTCTGGCGGTGCGGAAGACGCGCAGGAGCATGGCGCCAGGGGTGAAGCACCGGTGGCGGTGGCGTCCGAAGCGTTCACCCTAGATGAATCCCTGGGGCTTACGCCATCGCTCGGACGGCTGCTTGACGTAGTGGCGATAGACGTAGCCCCACGGGATAACGATGGGCATCAGGATAACGCCCGCGGCGATGGCCTCAAAGTCCTCGGGCCAAGTCGGTGGCATCTGGCCGGCGGACCATTGCGGCAATCCAAAGGCGAGCAGCCAGATCGCCTTCCAGGAGAGCTCGAACAGCAGCAGCGGCAGCATCTGTAAGGGATAGCGCAAGCCGATGAAGGCCAGCAGCCATATTGCTCCGAGCAGGCTCGGGATCACCCCGCGCGACGCCGGGTCGTGGCTGAGGAGTACGGGCAGGATCATCGCGCCGAGGCCAACGATCAGCAGCAGGTAGGTGGCGCGAAGCACATACAGCCGCGCCAGCGAAACGTTGCTGTCGGCGCGGTCCTTCGTGGCAGTCGAAGCCATGGCAATTCTCCTCCAAAGTCATGAGTCGGGCCGAAATTCCAGAAGATCCCCGGGCTGGCAAGACAGCGCCGCGCAAATCGCCTCGAGCGTGGAGAACCGGATCGCGCGCGCCTTGCCGGTCTTGAGGATCGACAGGTTGGCGAGCGTGATGTCGATTCTCCCGGCGAGCTCGGTCAGCGTCATCCGCCTCTCGTGCAGCAAATCGTCGAGCTTGACAGCAATTGCCATGTCACACCGTCCCTTCGATGTCTTCGCGCATCCGCGTCCCCTGGGCGAAAACGCGGGCGAGTACGAAGGTCAGGAAGACGGCCAGCCAGCCGCTGGGAGAGAAGCCGGCATCGAGGTGAAGCGGGTGGGCGGGCGTCGAAATCGCCTTGCCAATTCCTCCGATGACGAGGCTGAGCAGCTGCAGAGCCAGCAGCACCCAGGCGATGGCCTGCAGGCGGTGGGCGTTCGCCGCGACGAACGGATCGCCGCTGCGCACCGTCTCGACCATCGCGAGCAGCCGTTTGAGGACGGCGTCGTTCAGCGGGATCGCGACCAAGCCGAGCGCGGCAATGGCGCGCATGCCGATGACAAGCGGCCGGGTCTCGGGCGAAGGCGGGACGCCGAGCGCGGTGAACGTCCATTGCTCGTTCGCAATTGACCAGATGAGCAGCGCGAGAATGGCCGCGCCGGAGAGCCAGTTGAGGACGATGAGGATGCGCAGGGCGACCCAAGTGAGGGGCAGCACAGCCGAGTGCTTAGTCATAAGGTGCTCCGTAGGACTGATTTATCGATAAACGATAACATCTTTATCGAATATCGGCAATAGTTTTTTTTGACCCTTGTTGTGGCGTGGGCTGCCAGGTGGCTGCCATCCAGCCAGCGGGTCCGAAACCCGGGAGGGACAGCGACGGCATCAGCGGGCGATGGAGGGTGATCTCGCTTCCTGCGCCATTCGCCGGGCAAGACGGAAGACGCGCAGCAGCATGGCGCGGGTGAGCCTGCCGGTGTTGGTGTTCTGCAACGAGGGGTGATAGGCGGCGAGGAGAATCCTGCCGTTGGGCAGGCGATAGCGGGCGCCGTGGGCGAAGCGCAGCCCGCGCGCGGAGTTGAGGACGCCGGCGGCGCGCAGGTGACGCAGGTAGCGGTCGAAGGCGATGCGCCCGAGGGCGACGACCACGCGCACGCGGGCGAGCCCGGCGAGTTCGCGCTCAAGAAAGGGGGCGCAGTTGGCGAGTTCCTGGGGCGAGGGCTTGTTGCCGGGAGGAGCGCAGCGCGCCACGGCCGTGATGTAAGCATCGGCAAGCTTCAGGCCGTCGCCGCGGTGCGTGGAATGCGGCTGCGAGGCGAAGCCGGCGCGGTGGAGGACGTCGTAGAGAAAGTAGCCGGAGCCGTCGCCGGTGAACATGCGTCCGGTGCGGTTGGAGCCGTGGGCGCCGGGAGCGAGGCCGAGAATGAGGACGCGCGCTTGGGGGTCGCCGAAGCCGGGAACGGGTTTCCCCCAGTACTCCCAATCGCGCCAGGCGCGGCGTTTTTGGCGCGCAATTTTTTCGCGGTGGGCCACCAGGCGCGGGCACAGGCGGCAGGCAACGACCTCGGCGTTGAGCACGGTGAGCCAGCGGGGCATGGGCGTATTGTAGCGACGGCGGGGCGGTTTAGCCCACGGACGCGAAGTGTCCCAGGCAGCGCTCTTCTTCGGTGAGCGCGGCGCAGGTTCTGTCGAGGGCGTCGTACTGGGCGGCGAAGTCCTGCTTGAACTTGTGGAAGGAGGCGTCGTCATCCCAGGCATCGAGGGTGAGGTAGCGGCCGGGGTCGGCAAGGTCGCGCAGGAGAGTGGTGCCGCGGTAGGCGGGACTCTTCTGGAACAGCGCGGCCCAGTCGCCGGTGCGCGCGTAGCGGCGCTCAAACTCGGCGCGCTTCTCTTCGCGCACGCGGTACTCCCAGAGGATGCGCAGCATGAGTGCTCCCGGTCTTCATTGTAGTGCGGGAAGGCGGTGCGTTGGAGGCGGGCGCGGGGCCTAAGATAAGGACATGCTGCCTTCCGTCCTGGTTTATTGCGGCCTACTGGGCATTTTTCTCGGCGGGGTTTCGCTGCTGCGGCCGCTGAGGTTCCTGAGAATACGGAGCCGGAGGCAGGCGGCGATTTTCCTGGCGCTGGGCCTGACGGTGGCTGCGGCGGGATTCGCGTTTCCCGCCCGGGAGACGCGCATTGCCGGCGCTCACACGGAGCTCGACGAGTTCGCCCCGGTGTACCAGTTCCACGAGGTCCATTCCATCCGAGTGAACGCACCCAGGGAGCGCGTGTATGGGGCGATCAAGCAGGTGACGGCGGATGAGATCCGGTTCTTTCGCACGCTGGTGTGGATCAGGCGGCTGGGGCGTCCCGGCCCGGAGAGCATTTTGAATCCGCCGGAGGATGCTCCGCTGCTGGAGGTCGCCACGCGGACATCCTTTCTGCTGCTGGCCGAGGAACCCGGCCGCGAGATCGTGATGGGCACCGTGGTGGCGGCCCCGCCCGGCTTCCTTCCCAGGAGTAATCCCACGGGGGAAGACTTCAAGGCGCTGCGCGCGCCCGGGTTTGCCGTGGCGGCCATGAACTTCCTGGTAGAAGAGGATGGCCCCGGCGCATGTCTAGTCACCACGGAAACCAGGATCTATGCGGCGGATACGCCGGCGCGGCGGCGGTTTTCGGTGTACTGGCGATTGATTTATCCCGGTAGCGCCCTGATCCGGATGATGTGGCTGCGGGCCGTGAAGCTGCGCGCGGAATCCGCGGGCTAGCAGAGAAGCACGGAGCGCAGCCGGTTGACCGTCCTGCGCGGGTCTCTTATAGTGAATAGAAGCCTTGAAATTGCGGGGCGAGCCCAACCTGAAGGCTGACCTTTTGAACTCCCCAGAAACCCAGACCAGTTGCACGCGCGAGATTGCCGTGGAGGTGCCGGCGGACGTGGTGGCGCGGGAGACCGAGGCCATCGTGCAGAAACTGCAGAAGCTGGCGCGCATTCCGGGCTTCCGCAAGGGCAAGGTGCCGGCGGGGATCATCCGGCAGCGCTTCGCCGCCGACGTGAAGAGCGAAGTGGTGGACGCGCTGGTACCCAAGTATTTTCGCGAAGAGGTGGAGCGGCAGGGACTGGCGCCGGTCTCGCGGCCGCAGGTGACCGACCTGCATGTGGAAGAGGGAGAGCCGCTGCGCTTCAAGGCGTCGTTCGAAGTGATGCCGGAGATAGAGATTGCGGGCTACGAAGAGCTGCGCACGGAGAAAAAAGACGTCACGGTTTCGGACGAAGAGGTGCAGCGGGCGCTGGAAGAAGTGCGCGAGCAGCAGGCCAGCTACACGGCGGTTGAAGGACGGCCGCTGGCGGATGGCGATTTCGCGCAGGTGGCGTTCCGCGGCGAACCCAAGGACGGGCTGGGCAAGCCGGTGCGCATGGACGAAGTGCTGGTGGAGATCGGCGGCGCCAACACGGTACGCGAGTTCTCGGAAAACCTGCGCGGAGCGCAAGCGGGCGACGAGCGCACCTTCGACGTGGCCTATGCGGAGGATTTTTCCGATGCGCGGCTGGCGGGCAAGACCCTGACGTACACGGTGACGGTGCAGGCCATCAAGCAGAAAAACCTGCCGGCGCTGGACGACGAGCTGGCGCGCGCCGCGGGCGAGTTCGCGAACCTGGAGGAGCTGCGCCAGCGCCTG
>CAYRII010000219.1:0-4793 GCA_964424245.1 uncultured Terriglobales bacterium
ATTGCGTACGGCGCGCACTCCGGCTTCGCGCGCGGCGCGCAGCAGCGGCCGGTACACGGCGGGAAACAAGTGGGTGTGCTTGTGCGTGTCGATATGGGAGACGGACAGGCCCGCTTCCTGAATCCTGCGGATTTGCGCGGTCACCTCGTCCGCGATCTCTCCTGCGTCCAGCCGGCCCCGCACCGCGGACCAGGCAAAACTCCATGCGCCGTCCCGGAAACGGCCGTTGCGCGCCAGCGTCTTTGCTGCTCCGAACTCGCTCGATTTCACCGCTTCGCCGTCCACCAGCACCACGTGGCAGCCCACGCTCAAGCGCGGTGCTTCGTGCGCCAGTCGCACGGCGTCATCAAAGGCGCGGGAGTTGGCCATCAGCGTTGTTGACGTCACCACGCCCGCTTGGTGTGCCTCCACGATGGCGCGATTCACGCCCGCCGTCAGCCCGAAATCGTCGGCGTTGATCACCAGCCGTCGCACGCCGCGAGTCTAGCAGGAATGCTGCGCTTCGCGCCCCGTGCGCAAGGCTTCTCGTTGACCGTCTTTTCCACCCTCGCGTATACTCAAATCTCGGAGACGAGCGTCGTCAGCAACGGGTTTCGAGCCCCTTCGCTTTCGCCCTCGGAGGCTTGGCGCCCAGGCGGCCCCGTGGGGCGGTTAGCTCAGTTGGTTAGAGCGCCTGCCTTACAAGCAGGAGGTCGAAGGTTCAAATCCTTCACTGCCCACCATCTCCACCCGGCAATCCGCAAGTGTGCGTCCGGCAGGTGTTCGGCCCGGAACCACGGAGCGGGGACGTAGTTCAGTTGGTTAGAACGCTGCCCTGTCACGGCAGAGGTCGCGAGTTCGAGTCTCGTCGTCCCCGCCATACATTTCCGCTGAGCCTAGTTGTATTTCATCAGGACTTTGTTGGTTCGCTCGAACACCTGGTTCATTAGCAGGAGGGCGACGCCGATCAGGGCAAAGTTCAGCAGGCAATCGAAGAAAAAGTGGCGATTAAAGCCGTGCTCCAGCACGGAGTAACTTCCCGGTGCGCTGCGGACATTTTGTTGCACTGTTTGCAGTGACCACAGGCGGAAAAGAGCCACGGAACGCCTACGCGCGTGCCCGGCCGCGGATGGTCCACGCCTGCGCCGACACTCTCGACCACGCCAGTGACTTCGTGACCAGGAACAATAGGAAAGCCGACGAAGGGAAATTCGCCATTCCGAACCATCAAGTCGCCGTGGCACACACCGCAGGCGCGGACTCTGATCAAAACGTCGCCAGGTCCCGGTGCGGGAACGGCGCGATCTTCGATCTGAAGCTTGGCTTTTGGTGCTCTCAGAATGGCGGCTCGCATGGGGTCCAAACCCAAGCCGTCAGGGGCAGCCAGGGCCTTGCTGTGGCTAGGCGACTGCGTGCACGGGTTGAGTGTGGCTGCTGGGCTCGGTCTCCGCCGCCTCGGCAATTACGTGAGCGTCGCAGATGCGCTGCAAGGCGCGCATTCGCGCCTGCACGACGGCCTCCTGTGTGCAGCCCAGGGAGGCTGTACATTCTCGATCCGAATATCGTTCCATTAGTGACATCACAAAAACGAAACGCTCCAGCGGCGCCAGTTGAGTGACGGCATTGATCGCTAGACTCACCATCGACCCGTCGCCTGCTTCGTCCCAAAGATCCCGTTTCCAATCCGCATGAGCAGAGGCGGGAGAGATGATCCGAATGGCGCTGTTGATTATGACTCTTCGGGCCCACGAGCCTGCCCACTCCTTGAAGACAGAATTCCCCTTGATGGCGTCCGTGATACCGGTGACAAAGCATTGCTCAGCGCGAGCGTGACTTGTGGTCAGTAGGAAGGCAAGTAGGTACAAAGGCTTCATCTCGTCTTCGAAGATCCGGCAGAAGTCGGCGCACGTGGCGTAGGCCGCTTGAGTGGCTGCGTCTCGTTTTCGTCGGAGCCCGAACAACGGTCACCTCCAGGTTCCTTGCATCGCGCCTACGGCTTTTGGCCAGTTCGGCATGCTAGATGGCGCTCGCACCCCGCAGTGCTTCTATTCCATGCGCGAATGCGATCTGGTTTTCAGCTAGCGCCACACCGCAGTTCACGCTCTTCTGCTACTGATCCACACCGGTGCAGAAAGTTTCGCCCAGTCGCCGCGAAGATTACGGCCTTCTGGCTCGAAACACTCTCGCAGCAACCGAATCGTCACAAATGAAACGATACTTTCCTCCACAGGGGATGGAGAAAGCGCATAGACCCATAGAACTCATGATGCGCGGTCGCACACATTGCCCGGCCGTGCGCTGGGATTGTCTTCCGGTTTTGGCCGGCCCGATGCCGCTGCGGGGGCCGATGAGGTAAACCTACCCCTGCGGCGGCATTGTAAGTGTTTGATGTGACAGCCACTTGCGGCAGAAAGCGTCCCGGCGCCGCGTAAGCGCAAGCTCTGCCGAATAAAAGTGGCAGGAGAGGCGAATCACTTTTGCGAGATTTGGATCATATCCCTCCAGGGGGCATATGCCCCACTTCATTGGAGAAAAACTAAAATGAGCAAGTCATGGATGCAGTTGAGGAAACTGGGCCTGGTTCTCCCGCTGGTAGCATTCGCTTTCGGAGCGACCGCGGTGGCGCAGGATCGCGTCGACAAGGTATCGAGCAAAGATTTCTCCACCACTACGAAGCAAGTCGAGACGGCCATTAAGAAGCGGGCCGCCATGATTGTGGCAACGGTCGACCATCAGAACATGCTGCGGATGGTCGGAGCCTCGATTAAGGGTGCGAAGACCATTGAGTTCGGCAAGCCGGACATGATGAAGATGCTGATCCCGGAGCACCCCGAGATCGCGCTGGAGATGCCGCTGCGGATCTACATCTTCGAGCGTTCGGACGGAAAGACAGTGGTGAGCTATCGCAAGGTGTCCGGATACTTTGCGAGCTACGGGAATGACCAGCTCAAGCAAGCCGGCCAGATGATGGACATGATGCTGGAGCAGATTGCCGCGGAAGCCGCGCAGTAATGCGCGTCAGCGCTTCACGCTGTGGGGAAAAACTATGCTGATCACGGCAATTGACCTTCTGTTCGTTGTTGTGGGGCTCGGCATCATGGCAGTAGGCTTTATCCGGCGCCGGCGGGTTCCGGCGCCGGAACCTCCCCCACCCGTAACCTGGCCGGAAATCGTTCTTACGGCGCTGGCGGCTGTGCCCGCGGCTGTGGGCCCGAACATCCTGGTCGTGGCCCTGACCCCAGGCATGCTGGAGATGCCCTTCCTCGTGCGTTGGGCATTGCTGCCCTCCATCGTTCTCCTGGCGGCGGTCTGGGGCGTGGCGGCGAGCTTCGGCTTCAAGCGTTTGACCAACCGGATCTGGACCGGCCTCTGGGTCGGCTTTTCCGCCACTGCGGCCTTGGACTTCTTCCGGCTGATCAGTTTCCATCTGGGCCTGTTGCCGGGAAACATGCCACGGATGTTCGGAGTGCTGATACTCGACACAATGGCGCAGGGGCCGACTCCGTTTTCCGACGTGGTCGGCTCTCTCTACCACTACTGGGTTAGCGCCTGCTTCGGACTGGCTTACACCCTGCTGGTCGGGCGAACGCGCTGGTGGGGCGGGCTGATCTGGGGGCTAATCATCGAGATTGGGATGATGACGACGCCACCCATGGTGGTCGCGATGGGCAGCGGCTACTTCGGGTTGGCCCTGGGTAAGGGGTTGCTGAATGGCGTCTTCCTCGGCAGCCTCTTCCCCCACATCTCGTACGGCATCGCGCTGGGGCTGCTGCTCGAGCGCTACACGCGACATCAAGGGTCAGTCTTTCGTCTGCTCAGGGAAGCCTGCACAGGAGCGAGCAGAGAAGTACCCCCCAAGGGAAGCACGCATGGATGTTGCGGCTAAGGTGTCCAACACCCCCAAGACGGCGCTGGTGCTCTGCGGAGGGGGAAGCGGTGGAGCCGTTGAGGTCGGTCTTTACAAGGCCTTGGTTGAATTGGGTATCGACATCGACTTCGTAATCGGCAGTTCCATAGGGGCTGTCAACGGGGCCCTCATTGCCGCTGGCTTGAGTCCAGGGGAAGTGGTCGCCCATTGGCGAACGCTTCGTACACGTGACCTTGTAGGGCCGCGCTGGCAGTTCGTTCGACTGTTGACCGGCGCAGACAGCGTGTTCACCAATCAGCGCCTGCGCGGCCTTTTGCGTAGCCGCCTGCCGTTTTGCTGTTTTCACGAACTCCCGTTGCCACTGGCTATCATGGCGACTGACCTGGAAACAGGTGAAACCGTCGTGCTGAGAGAAGGGGACCTCGTTGAGGCTATCCTGGCCAGCACGGCATTGCCCGGTCTGTTTCCGCCGGTGTTGTGGCGGGAAAGACAATTGGTGGATGGGGGCCTGTCGAATAACATGCCGATTGATCTGGCAGTGGAAAGAGGAGCCGAGCGGATATTTGCCATACGTTGCGGCTGTGGGGGAGGCTTGCCCAAGCGGCCGAGTCTTGTGTCAGTGCTGGGCCAGTCTTTCTCCGTCGCCGTCAACGCCCGGTTCTGCCGCGACGTGCGCCTCTACCAGCCACGGGTGAAGCTGCACGTTGTAGATCCCTGCCCGGGCCAGACTCCTGCTCTGTTGGACTTTGACCGTGCTTGGACATTGATCGAGCCAGCCTACCGTCACGCACTCGTACAGCTTCAGGCGCAGCTTGGTGTTGTCGGGACGTATTCCGGAGGAGGATCATGAACGACCGGAGTCAGCATCGAGTAGGGGCCGGAACGACAGACACGGCTGCGTCAGGCCGCAGCGCGTGTGCCTTTTGCGGCGTTCAAGCCGGAGAGG
>CAYRII010000220.1:0-4731 GCA_964424245.1 uncultured Terriglobales bacterium
GCGGCCGAAGATTCCCGGGCAGTTTCCGCCACCCCGTCCACCCAGCGGCCGGAATTGGCCCCCCTGGCTTCAGCCGAGCCCGCATTGAGTGCGCGCGCCGACGCCTCCAAGCAGGGCAAAACCACGCTGCCCAGGATCACCGGCGGGTACAAGCTGCCCTCCAGTTCCCTGCTGCACCGTCCCGAGGAGCAGTACGCGGTGGATGAAGAGCAGTTGCGCATCCTCTCGCAGGTGCTGATGGAGAAATGCGCCGAGTTTGACGTGCACGGCCAGGTGACGCACATCAACCCCGGGCCGGTGGTAACCACGTTTGAGCTCAAGCCGGAAGCGGGCATCAAGTACAGCCGCATCACCAACCTGGCCGACGACTTGTGCCTGGCCCTGCGCGCGGAAAGCATCCTGATCGAGCGCATGCCGGGCAAGTCCACGGTGGGCATCCAGGTGCCCAACCGCGAGCGCGAAACCATCTGGCTGCGCGAAGGCATTGAAGCCCAGGAGTTCGCCGCCTCCAAGTCCAAGCTGACGCTGTCCATGGGCAAAGACATCAACGGGCGCATCATGACCGCCGACCTGGCCACCATGCCGCACCTGCTGATTGCGGGTTCGACGGGTACGGGCAAGAGCGTGGCCATCAACGCCATGATCATGTCCATTCTCTACAAGGCCACGCCGGAGCAGGTGCGCCTGATTCTGGTGGACCCCAAGCGGCTGGAACTGGGCATCTACGAAGGCGTGCCGCACCTGTACACGCCCATCATCACCGAGCCCAAGCTGGCCGCCTACGCACTGCGCAACGCCTGCCGCGAGATGGAGCGGAGGCTCAAGCTGCTGGCCGAGCGCAGCGTGCGCAACATCGAGCAGTACAACCGCAAGTTTGGCGAGGAGCATACTCCCAGCCTTTTCACCGATGGCGGCGAAGAACACCGGCCGCTGCCCTACATTGTCATCATCATCGACGAGCTGGCCGACCTGATGATGCTCGACCGGTTCAACGTCGAAGAATCCATCACCCGGCTGGCGCAGATGGCGCGCGCCGTGGGCATTCACCTGCTCCTGGCCACGCAGCGGCCTTCGGTGGATGTGATTACCGGCCTCATCAAGGCCAACTTCCCGGCGCGGGTCTCCTTCCGCGTGGCCACCAAGGTGGATTCGCGCACCATTCTCGATGCCAACGGCGCGGAGTCGCTGCTGGGACGCGGCGACATGCTCTACCTGCCGGCGGGCTCGGCGCGCGTCCACCGGCTGCACGCCCCGCTGGTGACCGAGAAGGAAATCGCTTCCGTGGTCGAGTTCTGGCGCTCCCAGGCCACGGCGCAGTACGACGAGAAATTCCTGCAGCCGCCCAAGGACGAGAAAGAGCGCGCCGAATCGGGCGAAGCCGGTGAAGGCGACGGCGCCGAACAGGACGAGCTCTACGAAGATGCTGTGCGCCTGGTCATCGAGTTCGGCAAGGCCTCCACCTCGCTGCTGCAGCGGCGCCTGCGCATCGGCTACGGGCGCGCCGCGCACCTCATCGACCTGATGGAGCAGGACGGCATCGTAGGCTCCGCCGACGGCCCCAAGCCGCGCGAAGTGCTCAAGAAGCCCGACTGGCTGACGGAAGCGGAAGAAGCGTTGAGGTAGATTTTCCCTCCCTGCACCTCCTGCCGATGCGCGGGCACTGTGTTCCTTTGATCCCATCCAATCCGACCGTCTCTAACGGACGCTGAACGGCGGTGTGAAAGAGGACAGATCTCCTAGAACTTTTGCCTGCACTGCATCGTCTGTTTCAAACTCTATGGTTTCACAGATGGGTTCCTCGGCATTCCCTGAAAGACTGATCCCACGGTCATTGGCAGGGACGGAGGCGGGGCGCGGTGTCGGGAATATATATTGTACATCCTCCGGCGATAGCCGCAGAATGGCGCTCCAGGATCCGAGAGGTATGGTTCTGGACGTTGTCATTTTCGTTTTCGTGTTCCTGGTGCTGGTGGGCGCCGAAGCCGGCCTTCCGGTGTGGGTGCTGTTCTTCCTGCTGGGCATGGCCTATTGGCGCATGCGGCGCTTCAGCGAGCAGGGCACCCAGTTGGGCGAGCTCGAGCGCCGCATCCAAGACCTGGAACTGAATCCGCGCGGCGTTGCGCCGGCGGATGTTTCCAAGCTCACCACTCGCATCTACGCCGCGGAGCAGGAGCTGAAGCAGCTTCGCGAAATGGCACGCGGAGCCGGTGAGTCGGAGAAAGCTGCGGAGGCTCCCGTGTCTGCCCCGCCGCCCTCGGCAGTGGTTGCGGCACGCGCGGAGATCGCGCCGCCGCCGAGTGTGGTTCCGAGTCGAGCCGAAATTGCGCCGCCCAGGGCGCCCGTGGCTCCGATGGTGGCTCCGTTGCCGGCCGGGCTCGGGGAAGTGCCGGTTGTACCGTCACAGCCCAAGATCGCGCCCGTTTCCCCACCGGAAGTAAAGCCGGCACTGCCCGCCGCTCCAACTCCGATGGCGACTCCGCCCGCACCTGTAACTCCGCCGCAGGTGAGACCAGCGGCATCAGCTCCCGTGGCGCCGACAATGCCCGCGCCGCCGCGAGTGGAAATTACGAAACCCGCGCCCGCGATGGCACGCGCCGCAGCACCGCCAGCTTCTTCAGTGGCCGCTGAAGCCCCGCTCGTCACTCTGGAAGAAACCCTGGGCGGAAACTGGCTGAACAAGCTGGGAATCGTGATCCTGGTTTTCGGAGTGGTGTCGTTCCTGATCTGGCAGTTCGGAGGCACGCCCGGCGGCAAGATTTTCCTCGGCTACCTGACCGCGCTGGGCACTCTGGGGCTGGGCATTTTCCTGGAGAAGCGCGAGCGCTACCGCACCTTTGCGCGCTCGGCGCTGGGCGGCGGCTGGGCGCTCACGTTCTTCACTACCTATGCCATGCACCACGTGGAGGCGTCACGCATCATCCAGTCGCAGTTTGCCGACCTGGTGCTGATGCTGATGGTGGCCGCGGGTATGGTGGCGCACACGCTGCGCTACCGCTCGCAGGTGGTCACCGGCCTGGCGCTGTTGCTGGGCTTCTCCACGGTGACGCTCAGCCACGACACCGTTTACAGCCTCACCGCCAGCGCCGTGCTGGCTGCGGCCCTGGTGGCGATTGTGCGGCGGATGCAGTGGTTCGAGCTGGAAGTCTTCGGCATCCTGGCCACCTACATCAACCACTTCATGTGGCTGCGGCCCATCATCGAACCCATGGGCGCACACAAGGTCCAGTTCGCGGAATTCTGGCCCAGCGCGCTGATGCTCGGCTTCTACTGGGCGGTGTTCCGCTTCTCCTACGTGGCCCGCAAGATCGCGGACCAGGCGGCCGAGCATGTATCGCTGGTGGCCGCGCTGCTGAACACCGGGCTGCTGCTGGCGGTGCTGAAGTATCAGTCGGTGCGTCCGGAGCTGGCCTTCTGGGTGCTGTTGGGCCTGGGCGCGATCGAGCTGGCGCTGGGCCAGCTTCCTGTTACCCGCCGCCGCCGCACGGCGTTCATCACCCTGACCACGCTGGGTGCGACGCTGATGGTGGCCGCCGTTCCCTTCCGCTACTCGGGCTCCGACGTCACCGTGCTCTGGCTGCTGGAGGCCGAGGCCTTCCTAGTGTGCGGCGTCCTGCTGCGGGAAGTGGTGTTCCGCCGCGCCGGCCTGGTGGCGGGCATGCTCACGGCCGCGCACATGCTCGTAATGGACTTCACCCAGGTGTTCCGCGAGCGAATCATTGACGGCTCGCTGCCCAAGTCGGAAGTGCCTCTGGGAATTGTGTTTGGACTGGCGATCTTCGTGTTTTACATGAATGCCCACTTCATCGCCCGGCGGTGGAGCGAAATGTTCGAGCACGTCTTCGACGGCGTCTCCATGCAGGCGTTCTCCTACGGGGCAGGTCTGCTGGCGCTGCTGGGCGCATGGCTGGTGTGGCCAGGAAGCTGGACAGCGGTGGCCTGGGCGGCGCTGGGAGCGGCCATGGCACTGGGCGGGCTGCTGCTGGATTCTCCGGCGCTACGGGTGCAGGCCACCGTCCTGGGTGGAAGCGCGTTCGTGCGCGCACTGATCGTCAATCTTGGAGTGGAAGGCGCCTACGTCCGGCTGCCTCACCGGATGCTCACGGTGGGTATCGTGGCCCTGCTGATGTATCTGGCATCAAGGCTGATTGGAATGGCGCGCGCGGAGGGCAGTTCCCTGCTGCGCGGCGCGCACACCTGGGCGGCGGCGCTCTTGGTAGTGGTGTTGAGCGCGCTGGAAATGCCCGACCAGTGGATCATGCTGCACTGGGCGGCGTTCACGCTGGTTTTGGGACTTGCGGCCACGGGGCTCCAGCGCAAGGACTTTGCCTATCAGGCGAATTTGCTGGCCGCCGCCACCTTCATGGGCACGCTGATCTCGATGGGCGACGTCCCGGGGACGTATCCGACCGTCACCTTGCGACTGGTCAACGTCCTGCTGGTGACGCTAGGACTCTACGCCTACTCGCGCTGGAGCAAGGTGCCGGGCAGCGAAGAGACCCGCCACCTGAGCGCCATCCACACCACGGCGGCTACGGTGCTGATGGCGTCGTTGATGTGGTACGAGCTGCCGGCGGCATGGACAGCGGTGGTCTGGATGGCCTTCGCGCTGCTGCTGGTGGTGCTGGGCCGCGGCTGGGGGCGGCGCGATCTGCCGCTCGAAGGGCAGGCGCTGGGACTGGTCGCGGTGGCGCGCGTGCTGCTGGTGAACGTTCGCGTGGAGGAAGACCTGCG
>CAYRII010000221.1:0-4722 GCA_964424245.1 uncultured Terriglobales bacterium
TGACAAAATTTGTCACTATTAGGGGTGTTTTGCCCTGACTTCCGAAGGGATGCTGGGCCATTACCGCAAAGATTTTGGATTAAGATACTGTAGAATCAAGCACTTATGTGATTCTTTGCTGCCCCTGTGGAAATCTCCAATTTGGTACCCCATGTGCCCCTATTGGAGCAATCGAGCCCTTGCGGCTCATCTTGGAATTAGCAGAACAACAAATCAAAAAAGAAGAGGACACTACATGCGCAAACAGAAAGGCTTTTCGCTTATCGAGCTGCTGATCGTCGTGGCGATCATTCTGATCATCGCGGCCATCGCCATTCCGAACCTGCTCCGGTCGCGTATCGCGGCCAACGAGAGTTCGGCCGTGGGCTCGATCCGCACCTTGAACACAGCCCAGGTCACTTACTCCTCGACATATCCCAACGTCGGCTTTACGTGCACACTGGCAGACTTGGCGCCTCCGGCAAGCGGCAACCCCACTTCTACCACTGCCGGCTTGATCGACAACGTCTTGGCTTCCGGCCAGAAGAGCGGCTACACCTTCGCGCTGGGCAACTGCACCGGCAATCCGGCCGTGACGTATGAGTCCACGGGCGAACCGGTCACAGTCGGCCAGACCGGCGGCCGCGCCTTCTGCTCAGACCAATCCGGCGTGATCAAGTTCGACGCGGGTGGTTCGGGTTCGGCCTGCGTCGCCGGCTCCACCGCTCTGCAGTAAACCTTTGCCGGGAACCGGGCGCGAACCGGCGCCCGCCCGCAAGTTGGCGAAGTACCTGGGGGAGGGTACAAGCCGGGGGAGCCAGGGCCGCAAGGCCTTTGCTCCCCATTTTTTTATTCTGCGCGCTTGTCTGGCGGAAGTTTCCGGATTTCCTTGGGTGCCCGTTCCATCTCCGCCAGCCGCTCTCGCGCCGGAGAACCCGGATACATTTTCAACTCGGCCTCGAACTGCTCCCGAGCTTCTTCCCGCCGGCCGGTTTCAAGCAGCGCCATTCCCAGCAGGTAATGGTATCCCGGCCCTCGCGGCCATAGCTCCACCGCCTTGCGCAGCGGCGCCTCCGCCTCCCGCCAGCGCCCCGCACGTATCCGCGCCAGCCCCTGAAAGTAATACTGATTGGCGTTGCCCGGCCGGATCGCAGACGCCATTTCCATGTGCCGGTCAGCCTCCGCAAACTGCCCCACGTCCAGATACGTCAGGCCCAGAGCGAAGTGGCTGGTCCAGTGTTTCGGGTCCAGCTCCAGCGCCCGCAGATAGAGGTTGATGGCCACCTCCGGACGCCCGCGTTTGTACATCTCGTTGGCCAGGTTGTCGTGCGCCAGCACGTTGCCCGGCGCTACTTCCACTCCGCGGGTAAACAGCAGCAGATTACTCGCCCAGTGCGCGCTTTCCCGGGCGGTCGCGGCGCCCCAGGCCACAGCCAGCACTATTACCACCGCCACCTGCGTTGCCGGCAAGCCGAACAGCGCCGCGCCGCCTGGCCGCAGGCGCCTCACCCCCATCGCCAGCAGCACGGCAAATCCCGCCACCGGCAGATACAGATAGCGGTCGTGCACCAGCTCGCTGGGCTCGAATAGCGCCACTCCCGCCAGCGCGGGCAACAGAGGAATCATGAGCCAGCCCACACCCAGCGCCGCCGCTCGGCTCTTGCGCGCCCAGAAGGTCAGCGCTGCGCCCGCAACCGCAACCATCAGCAGCGGAATCCAGAAGCTCTGCAATCCCGCCGCAGTCACCAGCCGCAGATCGTAAAACGCGCTTAGTCCCACCGGCCACGCCAACTGCCGCGCATAAAACAGCAGCACCGCGGGCAACGTCAGCAAAACCGTCACCGGCCCCGGCCACTCCGGTTGCACCACACCGCCCAGCACCGCGCGCCGAACGAGGAGATACACCACCGCAAGAGCCAGGAACGGCAGGGCAGCGCGCCCCGCCTCTCCCGCTTTTTCCCGTCGGCTGGACCCCTCCTGCTTCGGGTTCACAAAAGCATGCACCGCCACCAGCGCCGCTACCGTCAACCCCGTTTCCTTCACCAGCGCGGAAAGCAGAAAGAGAACGAGCGACGCCGCCTGCCACTTTTGTTTTCCCTTTGCTTCTTCCTCCCGGCTGCGCAGCCAGCACAAGACCGATCCCACCGCCAAGGCCGACATCAGCGGCTCGGTGGCGCCGGAAATCCAGGCCACTCCCTCAACGTGCACCGGATGCAACCCAAAAACCAGCGCCGCATATGCCGCCGTCATGCGGTCGCCGGTCAGGCGCAGCGCCAGGCGCATCACCAGCCAGGTGCACACCAGGTGCGCCGCCAGCGCCGCCAGGTGCCATCCCGCAGGCTCCAGTCCGAACAGCGTGCGGTTGGCCAGCAGCCACACCAGGAACACCGGCCGGTAGTAGATGCCCGGCTGGTCTGGCCAGATGTGGCTCCAGACGTGTTGTGAAAAATATTGCGGCACGTGCCGCCAGGATTCGAGAAACGGATTGCGCACAATTTGCGTCACGTCGTCGTACACGAACGCGAAACGCAACGTGCCCACGTAGGCGAGAAAGGTCAGTCCCAGCGCCAGGCCCAGAAAAAGCCGCGTGGTCTTTTCCGGAACGGCCAGGTTTTCGCTGCGGTTTTTCGTTCGGTCGGTCTTTCTGGGCAGCTTCACCGTCTCGCCCCCGCCAGCGGCAGGTTTCCGGGCGCCGCCATCCTACAGCAGCCCGTTGCTTTCCCGGAACCAGCGCCGGTTCTTCCGCGTTATCATGCATGTCCTCAGATCTTGTGCGGAGTGAAGTCATGAAAAACTACTTGAAAAAACTCGTCACCGCGATTGGCACTTTCGTTCTCCTCTACGCCATTTTCCTGGGCGCACTCATCGGCTACCGCAAGCTGGGCGAGCGCGTGCCGCAAAAAGCCATCCTCGAGGTCAACCTGGAAACCGGGCTGGTGGAGTACGTGCCGGACGATCCTCTCGCCCGCGTCATGCTGCGCGACAAAACCACGGTGCGCGACCTCGTCGAGGCCCTCACCCGCGCGGGTGACGACTCCCGCGTGGTCGGCCTCGTCGCCCATATCGGCGCCGCCCCCATGGGGCTCGCCCAGGTGCAGGAGGTCCGTGATGCCGTGCTCGCCTTCCGCGCCAGGAACAAGTTCACCGTGGCCTTTGCGGAAACCTTTGGCGAATTCACTCCCGGCAACGGCGCCTACTACCTGGCCACCGCCTTCGACCAGGTCTGGATGCAGCCTTCCGGCGACATCGGCCTCACCGGCATCATTCTGGAACCGCCCTTCCTGCGCGGCACCTTCGAGAAGCTCGACGTCAAGCTGCGCGGCGACCAGCGCTACGAATACAAGAACGCCTTCAATCTCTATACCGAAAAGAAATTCACGCCCGCTCACCGCGAGTCCATGGAGCACCTCAAGGAGCGCTGGTTCCAGCAGATGGTGCGCGGCATCGCCCAGGGCCGCAAGCTTTCCGAAGACCAAGTGCGCGCGCTCATCGATCGCGGCCCCTTTCTCGGCCGCGAGGCGCTCGACGCCAAACTCGTGGACGGTCTCGGCTACCGCGACCAGGTCTTCGCCGAGATCAGGAAAGAAGCCGGAGACGGAGCCCGCTTCCTTTACCTCGCGCGCTATCTGCAGCGCGCCGGACGTCCCTATGAAAAAGGCAAGACCATCGCCCTCATCTACGGCGTGGGCGCCGTGGCGCGCGGCAAGAGCGAGTTTGACCCCTCGGACAACAGCTTCACCATGGGTTCGGAAACCGTTGCCGCCGCCTTCCGCTCCGCTATCGACGACAAGGACGTCAAGGCCATCCTCTTCCGCGTGGACAGTCCCGGCGGTTCCTACGTCGCCTCCGACACCATCTGGCGCGAAGTGGTGCGCGCTCGCCAGGCCGGCAAACCCGTCATCGTCTCCATGGGCAACCTGGCCGGCTCCGGCGGCTATTTCGTCGCCATGTCCGCAGATAAGATCGTCGCCCAGCCCGCCACCGTCACCGCCTCCATCGGCGTCTATGCCGGCAAGCTGCTCTCCACCGGCTTCTGGGACAAGCTCGGCATCTCCTGGGACGAAGTCCACTCCGGCGCCAACGCCGCCTATTGGACCGGCACCCACGACTATTCAGCCCAGGGCTGGCTGCGCTTCCAGGCCGGCCTCGACCGCATCTACGAAGACTTCACCTCCAAGGTCGCCGAAGGCAGAAAACTGCCCAGGGAAGAAGTGCTGAAGATTGCCCGCGGCCGCATCTGGACGGGCGAAGATGCCAAACGGCTCGGTCTGGTGGACGAGCTCGGCGGCATTCCTAAGGCCCTGGAACTGGCCAAACAGGCCGCCGGCATCGCCCCCGAGGAAGGCGTCGAACTCAAGGTTTTCCCCGAGCGCAAGCCGCTGCTCTTTGCCCTGTTCGAAGCCCCGCGCGAAAGCAGCGAACAGCAGGCCGCCGTCGAAGCCGTGGCCCGCACTTTCCGGGCCCTGCAGCCCGCCGTGCGCCTGCTCCACACTTTGACCGGAGAATCTTCCGGCGTCCTCTCCATGCCGGAGGTGTCGCCGCAGCAATAATCGGTCAATACCAGTACTTCGTCCGCCGCGCCCACTCTGAGTCGGCTGAACCTGGCCTACAGTTACGGCAGCGGGAACAACGGGCAGATCAAAGACATCAAGTACTACAGCGCGCCCAACGTGGAAGACCAGACCAAATCGCAGAACTACGAATACGACGCCTGGGCGCGGCTGAAGAAGGCCTGGACCACCG
>CAYRII010000222.1:0-4720 GCA_964424245.1 uncultured Terriglobales bacterium
TTCATTCACGGTCAATTGCCGTCCGCCCACCTCCGTGCCATTGAGTGCCGCGATCGCCTTTTCCGCGGCGCCGTCGTCGTCCATTTCCACGAAGGCAAACCCACGAGGCCGCCCGGTACCGGGCTCGGTGATAACGTTCACCGCCTGCACCGGTCCGTGCGTTTCAAACATTCCCCGCAAATCCGCCTCCGTCATCCCGAAAGACATGTTCCCGACATAGATTTTTTTCACTGTACCCTCCCTCGATTCTTTCCATCCTGCCTTGCCGCGTTGCGCAACAAAACCCGCCGGAGAAATCCCGTCTAGCCCTTGGCCAGCAGCGTCCCGACTCTTTCTACGATGTTCTCCGGGCCTTCTCCCCGCAGAATCAGTTCGCCGTTCAAGAAAACGCGGCACAGGTGCTGCGTGCCGCTGAGCAGAAAACCCACACGCTGTGCCGGAGCCCACTCCCGAATGCCGTGCCAGACGCCAAAGTTTCGATCGGCGCTTTCGTTCAGGGCAATCAGCACCAGATCCGGAGGGCAGGCGCTCCAGCGCGCGCGCGCTTCGGAAGCATCTTTCACGGTTGCGACGTCGTAGCCGTGTGTGCTGAGCATGGCCGCCTGCGTGCTCATCGCCTGCGAATTGTCGCCTACCAGCAGGATTCTCGCTGCGTTGGTTTCCTTCCGCGATTGTTGTTTCATAGAGATACCCCCCGGCTCATTTGCGCCAGCCGTACGGTCTCCGCAAAGGACAACGACAGATGATGCTCGCGCGTGGCTGCCTTCTCGGGGCGAGGATCGTTCAACGACCGTCGCGCCGAGATTCGCCATGCCGCCTCCAGCAGGCTTCCCCGCCGGGGGAGCAGCTCACAAGCATCCGCGAAAAGAATCCGAACCCTGTGTCCCCATTCGCCATAGTCGCGCTGCCCCTCCCCAGTTTGAACGCCATCCCACGGAGAAAAGGACAGATAGTGCGGCTTGCCGACGAAATAAGCGATCCTTTGCTTGGGGCTTGCGGATCGGATTTCGCTGCAGAATTGCTGTGCGACCAGGGGAGCCTCACGAAAATCGACCAGCACCAGTTCGTAAAAATCCGGCCGCCAGAGGAGGAAGGCCTGGATCGTGTCGGCCGCGCAATCGACGTCCAAGCCGACTTTGCGCATGATCTTGGTCCGCAAATCGCACGTTGTGGTGTTGCTATCGAGCAGCAGCAGCTTCCCTCTGGATTTTCCAGGAGGGCGTGGTCCTGTCATCGTGATGCTCCTTGGCAGCAAACCCTCGCTGCGGTCGTGCGAAACGGCACTCCGCGCCGCAATCCGTTGAACTGAGGTCAACAGTGAACTTGCCTTAGGCGAGAGGGAACTCACTGCGCAGTGGCAGGGCCTCCGCCAAGTCTTGTGCCGTCTGGTCACGCAAAGAACCGACGTGAGAAGCGCGGCGGAAGGATGCGAAAGAAGACTTCTTGAGTATACGCTTGATTCGTGTGTCGCAGCGGTTATCTTTGCTGTTCGATCGTTTGGGGTGCCGGCGCTGCAACTTCCTTGCAGCTCGCTTGCCCCGCGTCACGCGGCCGAGCAACTTCCGATTTCTTGGGGAGAATGATCCTGCCGGCAGCTTTCGCTGTGCCCGTGGTTCGGGCTTCCACCCGGCCCTAGGCCGTCTTCGAGCGTGTTTTTGTGGCGACGCCAAACGCTCGAATTTCTTCAAACAACAAATTGACTTCCGGGGTCGCGGGCGGGTTGGGATTCAGCACCGCCGGACGCAGCATGCGCAGCATCTCCGTCGCGCGTCGCGCCCGGTAGGAGAGCAGCAAGTCATCCGAACTGGCTCCGGTGCGGCTCTTCATTTCATCAATGAACGACCAAACCAGGTGGCGCATGTGGTCCAGCGCACCCTTCAGATCAGACGCCGCGTCAAAATCGAGCGACGAGACCAGCGAGGACGCTGATTGTTTGCCTTGGCCACTTCCTGCCGCTTGTCTCACCAGTTCCTGCTGCAGGGTCCAGAGTTCGCTGCTGATTCGCCTCATCTGCAAGTTCAGGTCTTCCATGGGATGGCTCCAAAGAGGCAGCGTGATCGCTTCTGTCTGCGCTCCGTATTCGGGGCCTGGCTGAACGGGACGTGAGCTAGGGATCGGAAGGATGAGGTGCAGCCTCGATCGCGCGCAAGTGTACTAAACGCGCCAGCGGGAAGTCCAGAAAATCCGGGAAGGCCAGCTGTTATTCAGGCCCTATCCCTTGTGCGCGGCAGCGGCACGCTGTGGCATCTTCCGTGGTTTGACAGATACCGTAATCGCAGTTACTCTGGGTTGCCTTTCCTGCGATGAATCCCATAGCAATGTTCCTTCAGCCGCTACGTTGTCGCAGCGTTCGGTTTCTGTAGAAGCACTCTCAAATCCTTAAGGAGGCATTGCATGAAGAAACTGGCAACTTGTTTGGTCGCAGCGCTGGTCGTGGCTTTGGCACTGCCGGCGATGGCCCAGGCCCCGTCCGGAGAAATCGCTCATATCTATTTCACCAAGGCCACGCCCGGTCACGAGCAGTTGTACGAACTGGGTCGCAAGCGGCACATGGAGTTCCACGGCCAGGCCAAGGATACCTGGAACTGGCACACCTGGGAGGTCCTCACCGGCGAGAACACTGGTTCCTACGTTACCGGCACGTTCGGGCACAACTGGAGCGACTTCGACGGCCGCGAGAAGTTCGATCAAGCTGATGGAGCCGATGCGGCCATGAACCTGGCGCCGCATGCCGCCGGCACCACGCAGTCGTTCTACGTCAGGCGCACCGATATGATCATCGCCGGCGCGCTGAATTTCTCCGCCCCGCTGCTCCAGATCACCGATTTCTATCTCCGCCCCGAGGGCGTCAACACCTTTGTGGATGGGGTCAAGAAGATCAACGAAGCTGCCAAGAAGGCCAACTGGCCGGCCCGCGGCCAATGGTACCAGCTCGTCAGCGGCGGCAACGGGCCCGTGCTCGTTCTCGTCAACGAGCGCAGGAACTGGGCCGACTTCCAGCCGCCGGAGAAATCGCTGGACGCTATGGTCAAGGAAGTCATGGGAGAGGCGGAAGGCGCGGCCATGCTGGAGAGTCTCCGCAAGCAGGTACGCTACACCAACACTTCGACTCTGCGCTATCGTGCGGAGCTCAGCTACGTTCCTGCATCCAAGTAGTCGCAATTGTTCTTCCGGGCTCGCCAGTGCAATCCTGGCGGGCCCTTAACTAACTCGCAAGGCCGGCGATCCGGCCGAAAAGGAAAACTATGCGTCGTGTAAGTTTGTTGGTTCTATGTTTCGCCGTTCTGAGTGGGGCCGCATTTGCCCAAATGGAAAACAAGCAGGTGGCGGACGAAGTCATGGCCGTTACCAAGGCACAATGGGCTGCGGAGATGAAGAAGGACTTTGCCGCCGCCGACAAGAACGTGGCCGAAGAGTACACCCAGTTTGATTCCGCATTCTCCGTCCGCCTCAACGGCAAGGCGCTGAATGCGCGCGTCGGCGAGGCTCTGGCCAGCGGCAACAGCACGCTGATCGCGGCGGAAATGGTGAACCCCAAGGTGCAGGTCCATGGCGACGTAGCCATCCTCAGCTACAACTTTGTCGGTGTCACCAGAGACAAGGAGGGCAAGACCGCGCCCACCAGGGCCAAATCCACTCGCGTGTACGTCAAGAAGGATGGCCAGTGGTGGCTGGTGCACGCCAACTTCGGCGCCGACCCCGCCGGCGACGACTAGCTCCCGAAGAAGGGAACAGGGGAGATAAGACGGCAGCCGGCTTCGCAGTCCGGCTGCCGGTTTTCCCTACTCCAGCGATTTCGGATCGGAGAGATTCTTCGGCGTTCTGGCGTTCAGAAGAGAAACCAGTTTCTGGGCTGCGGCCGGCACCCCCACCTTGTCTCCGCGCAGGATCTCCCGCGCCGTGATCTTTCGCCCATACAGCTCCTTGTTGGGGCCGTTGTCCTGGCGCAGCGTCGAGCCTTCCAGCGAAATGCCGGCGAACAACCCCCGGGAGCGCGAGTAGGAAAGCACCTCGGCGCGCAGCGCGATGTCGGTCTGTGCCGCCGCTGCGCGACCTTTGGGGCCCGCCGCCGCCGCTGCGTCCGCCCCCAGCTTGACTTTGCTGCCCATCAGGGAAACCGCGCCGCGCGGGTTCATGATCAGCAGCACGTAATCTGTGGCCTGCCCGCCCAGTTGGATCCCGATGTTGCCTCCCTCCAGGCGGAACATCGCCGGCGCGCCCCAGGCCCCGGTGAAGTTTTCTCCCCCGCGGCACACCATGGCTCCGCGCCCGTAGCTGCCTCCGATCCCAATGGCAAATTTCTTCACCGAGGGCAGGATGATCACGCACTCCGCCTTGTCCAGAAGGTCCTGCGGAATGTTGTCGGGTATGTCGAGGATCTCCTTCATCACCGTTCCCGCCTCCTCCAGCCGCTCCGCTTCCTTGTCGCCTGCCCAGGAGGCAACCGGCAGCATCATCGCCGCCAATAGAAATGCCAGGATCCTTTTCATGATTCCTCCTTGCCGAATATTTTCTTGCGCCTGATCATGCAGGGACCCGCCAACAACATGCTGGCCGTTTCCCCTATGGTATTCCACGCATCGCGCTTCCCCCTTAGATGATGAGTTGCACCTGGGCGTGGCCTGCTGAAAAACGCTAATTCCCGCGGCAGGCTGTGGCGCGTTCCCAAAGGACATGCCACCGCAGGCCCTGCGCGTCGGGCCTGCCCTCAGCGGCAGCG
>CAYRII010000223.1:0-2763 GCA_964424245.1 uncultured Terriglobales bacterium
GATCACCAACGGCGGCTTCGCCGACCTGTTCACCGTTTTCGCCAAGATCGACGGAGAGAAATTCACCGCCTTCCTGGTGGAACGGACCTTCCCCGGCTTTGCCGTGGGCGCCGAAGAAAAGAAGACGGGCATCCGCGGCTCTTGCACCACGCCCCTGATTCTCAACGATTGCAAAGTACCCGTGGAAAACCTGCTGGGCGAAATCGGCAAGGGCCACGTCATTGCCTTCAATATCCTCAACGTGGGCCGCTTCAAGCTGGGCGCGGCCTGCGTGGGCGGCGCGCGCACTTCGTTGCAGCACACCGTGGCCTACGCCAAGGACCGCAAGGCCTTCGGCAAATCCATCGCCGAGTTCGGGCTCATCCAGGAAAAGCTGGCCGATATGGCCGTGGGCATCTACACGGGCGAGGCCATGGTCTACCGCACCGTGGGCATGATGGACGAAGTCCTGGCGGAAATCGACAAGAAGGCCCCCGACGCTCCCCGCGCCATTCGAAAAGGCATCGAGGAGTACGCCGTGGAGTGTTCCATCATCAAAGTCTGGGCGTCAGAGTTCCTGGACCGCGTGGTGGACGAGGCGGTGCAGATTCATGGCGGCTACGGTTTCGTGGAGGAGTATCCCGCCGAGCGCGCCTACCGCGACTCGCGCGTCAACCGCATCTTCGAGGGCACCAACGAAATCAACCGCATGATCATCACCGGCTTCCTGCTCAAACGCGCTCTGAGCGGCCAGCTTCCCCTGATGCCCGCCATCCAGAAGCTGATGGACGAGGTGCTGGCCGGCCCCTCCGCGGGCGAGGACCTGGAAGGCGCCTTGGCTGCCGAGCGCAAGCTGGTGGCCGCGGCCCGCAAGGTGGCGCTGTTTGCCTCCGGCGCGGCCTCGCAGAAGTACATGACCGCGCTCGCCGACCAGCAGGAAATCCTGGCGGCGCTGGCCGACCTCACGATTGAAACGTTTGCCATGGAGTCGGCCACGCTGCGCGCGCAGAAAATTGCCGCCCACCAGGGCGAGGCGGCTGCCGCGCTGCCCGTGGCGATGACGCAGGTGTACCTCGCCGGGGCCATGGAGCGGATTGCAGCCGCGGCCACCAAGGTGATCGCCGCCGTGGCCGAGGGTGACATGCTGCGCACGCAGCTTGCCATCCTGCGCCGTCTCTTGAAACATGAGCCGGTGAACACCATCGCCCTGCGCCAGCAGATTGCGGCAAGGGTCCTGGAGGCGGGAAAGTACGTGGCCGTGTAGTTGAAAAACACCGCGGAAATCTGCGGCTAGTTGGTTGTACTGGAATCGTCGTAGCTCTTGCGCAGCTCTTCCATCACCGCGGCTACCAGTTCCTTGGCGCCGGTCAGCGACTTCAGCACCAGCTCGACGTCCATCACCGGACGGTTGGGGTAGCGCCGGCTCCGGCAATACACACCGTGCTGGCCCACCAGCACCATGGCATCGGTCAGCAGGTCCATGGTCACGGCCAGCCGCCCGCGCGGGATTCCCATCGCGAATTCGTAGCGTTCCAGTTCTTCCTGCTTTTCGTCAAAGACGGACATGCGCTGATTCTACACTGCGGGGGATTCCCGCTTTTTTGTTCGCGTGTCGCTCTATCGCTTCCCGGGCGTTCCCGGTATCATTTCACTGGAAAACAGCGGAGGCGATCCATGCGCAGATATCTCTTGCCCACGTTCCTTCTGGCGGCCTTGACGTCCGCGGTGCTGTTCACGGTTGCGCAGCGCGACCCCAGCAAGCGTCCCAGCCCGCCGGGGTCGGCCGAGTTCACGCTCCATGGGAAAAAACTTGCCGTCGAGTACAGTCGCCCCTCCATGCGCGGACGCAAGATTTTTGGCGACCTGCTCCCCTATGGCCAGGTGTGGCGCACCGGCGCCAATGAAGCCACCGCGTTTACCACGCAAGCCACGCTGGACCTCGCCGGCGCAACCGTCCCCGCCGGCAAGTACACCCTGTACTCCATTCCCTCGGAAGGCACATGGAAGCTGATCATCAGCAAGCAGACCGGGCAGTGGGGCACGGACTACGACGCCAAACAGGACCTGGCGCGCGTGGACATGCAGAAGGAAACGCTGGCCCAGCCCGTCGAGCAGTTCACCATTTCGTTCGAGCCCCGCGGCAACGATGGCGGCGCTCTGAAGCTGGCCTGGGAAAAAACCGCAGTCTGGGTGGAGTTCCGGGAGAAAAAGTGAAGGCCAGTCCGCGCAGGCGGAAAAACATTTCATCCGGCACGAAGTGGGAGCCTCTGGTGGGCTACTCGCGCGCGGTCCGCGTCGGCAACGTGATTCACGTCTCCGGCACCACCGCCACCGGCAACTCGGGCGAGATTGTCGGCGCGGGCGACGCCTACGCGCAGACCATGCAGACCCTGCGCAACATCGAGCGCGCCCTGCGCGCCGCCGGCGCCCGCTTGCAGGACGTGGTGCGCACGCGCATGTACGTCACCAACATCGCAGACTGGGAAAAAGTCGGCCGCGCCCACGGCGAGGTCTTCGGCGATATCCGCCCCGCCACCAGCATGGTTGAGGTTGCCAAGCTGATTGATCCCGCCATGTTGGTGGAGATAGAGGCCGAGGCCATCCTCGAGAAAGACTAGCCACTGCAAAGGGATGCGCGGAACCACTCTGCCCCTGGGCTCGCAGGAAACTCTTTCCTTAGTCCGCGGCTTCGCGCGCCGGCGGCTTCCAGCGCAGCACTGGCTTGCGCGCCGCGGCCACCTCATCCAGGCGCGAGACGCGCGTCGAATGCGGCGCGTCGAGAAT
>CAYRII010000223.1:2773-4703 GCA_964424245.1 uncultured Terriglobales bacterium
ATTCTCTGCCGCCTCCCCGGCAATGGCCAGCATGGCTTCGATGAACTGATCGAGTTCTTCCCGTGATTCGCTCTCCGTCGGCTCAATCATCAGCGCCCCGGGCACGATCAGCGGAAACGACGTCGTGTAGGGATGAAACCCGTAGTCGATCAGCCGCTTGGCGATGTCCCCCGTCTTCACTCCCTGCCTGGCCTGCCGCTTGTCGCTGAAAACCACCTCGTGCATCGAAGGCGTCTTGTAGGGCAGATCGTAGGCGCCCTCGAGTTTCTTGCGAATGTAGTTGGCGTTGAGCACGGCGTCTTCCGTGGTCTGGCGCAGGCCATCCGGCCCGTTGGCCAGAATGTAGGCCAGCGCGCGCACGTGCATCCCGAAGTTGCCGTAGAACGCCCGCACCCGCCCGACGGCCTGCGGCCGCTCGTAGTCGAATTCCAGCGCTCCGCCAGGGTTTTCTTTGACAACCGGAATGGGCAGGTAGGGCTCCAGGATTTTCTTGCACGCCACCGGCCCTGAACCCGGCCCGCCGCCGCCATGCGGCGTGGAAAACGTCTTGTGCAGGTTCAGGTGCATCACGTCCACATTGAAGTCGCCGGGGCGCGTCTTCCCCACCAGCGCGTTCATGTTGGCACCGTCCATGTAGAGAAGTCCGCCCTTGGCGTGCAGAATGTCGCCAATCTTGTGAATCTCTTCCTCAAACACGCCCAGCGTGTTGGGGTTGGTGAGCATCAGAACGGCAACGTCTTCATTCATCTGGCGCTCGAGCGAAGGCACATCCACCATGCCGGCAGCGTTCGACTTCAGGTTTTCCACTGCGTAGCCGCAGAGGGCCGCCGTGGCCGGGTTGGTGCCATGCGCCGAATCCGGGATCAGCACCTTCTTGCGCGCGTTGCCACGGGCCTCGAGGCAGGCGCGCACCATCAGGATGCCGGTCATTTCGCCATGCGCGCCCGCCGCCGGCTGCAGCGTGATGGCGTCCATGCCCGTAATTTCCAGCAGGCAATCCGCCAGCGTCTTCAGAATGCGCAGCGCGCCCTGCGAAATGCGTTGCGGCTGGTAGGGATGCGCGTTGGCCAGTCCATCCAGGCGCGCCACCACTTCGTTCACGCGCGCGTTGTACTTCATGGTGCACGAGCCCAGTGGATACAGGCCTGTATCCACGCCGTAGTTCCACGTGGAAAGCCGCGTGAAGTGGCGGATGATCTCGATCTCGCTGACTTCCGGCATCTGTCCCAGGTCCTCTCGCGCTGCCCGGCCCAGGGACTTGGTCGGGTCCACGGCCGGCACATCCAGAGGCGGCAGCTTCCACGCCGCTTTGCCGGGCGAGGACTTTTCAAAAATCAGCCCCTCGTTCTGGTTGACGTGGGTGGTGGCCTTGGTTCGGCGGTCGCTCATCCGGTCACCGCCTCGGCGGCGGCGTCCATCGCCGCCCGCGTGGTCAGCTCTGTGCAGCACCAGAGCGCAGCGTTGCCCAGCTCCGGATAGAACTTTTTCAGCGGGAAGCCGCCGATGATTTTTCGCGCCAGCAGCCGCTGGTTGATGGCGTGCGGATCGGCCTCGGTCTCGAGCACGAACTCATGGAAGCGCGGCGCGCCGGAGAACAGCACTTTGGCGTTCTTGCCGAATTGCGCCGCAGCGTACGCTGCCTTGGCCAGGTTCTGTGTGGCCAGTTCCTTGAGCCCTTCGCGTCCGTAAACTGTCATGAAGATGGTGGCCATCAGCGCCGCCAGCGCCTGGTTGGTGCAGATGTTCGACGTTGCCTTCTCACGCCGGATGTGCTGCTCGCGCGTGGCCAGCGTCAGGCAGTAGCCGCGGCGGTTCTTGCGATCACGGGTTTCGCCCACCAGCCGTCCCGGAATCTGGCGCACGAAGCGCTCTTTGGTGGCCAACACCCCGGCATAGGGTCCGCCGGAGCCCAGCGGAATGCCGAACGACT
>CAYRII010000224.1:0-4700 GCA_964424245.1 uncultured Terriglobales bacterium
AAGAATGCCGCAGAGCCCACAGCCGAGCTCGCCTCAACGGGCAGCGCGCGACTCTCGTTTTTCATCATCGGGCCCGCCACCGAGAGCCGCCGCGAGTGGGCTCGCGGCGTCGCCGAAGTACGCGTCCGCCGCGCCGCCAACGGTCGCTGGCAGTTTGAATCCTTTCGCTTGACTCAGCTTGAGTCGCTCCTGGCCACCACCGACCTGTTCTCCGAGGTCTCCATCCCGGCGGGTGTTTCGGCCACGCTGCCCGCATATGGCTCGCCGGGGAATTCCGGATTTGTCTGGCACGGCGCCGCGGCTGCCGATTTCGACCGCGACGGTTTCATCGACATTTTTGTCGCGGGGCCTGCGCACAGCTACCTCTACCGCAACAATGGCGACGGCACATTTACGGACGTGACTGCAGCCGCCGGGCTCGAACTGCTGAGCAGCGGCGTCGCTCCACTGGCCTTCGATTATGACAACGACGGCGACACCGACATTTTCCTTTCCGCCGTGGGATCGCAGGTGCTCCTCGAAAACCGCCTCGTTCCCGATGGCCGACTCGAGTTCCGCGACGTCTCGCTGAAGGCAGGCGTGGCCCACCAGGCCGTGGGATTCAGCGCCGTCGCCGGCGACGTGAACGGTGACGGCTTCCCCGATATCTACGTGGCCTGCTACAACCACTACGGCAAGGTCACGCCCGACTCCTGGTTTCGCGCCACCAACGGCACTTCCAACCTGCTGTTCGTCAGCCAGGGCGGCGGCACCTATCGCGAGGAGGCGGAGAAATGGGGCGTGGCGGACCGCCGCTGGAGCTACTCAGCACAGTTTGCCGACGTCAACGGTGACGGCCGCCTCGACCTCTATGTGGCCAATGACTTCGGCGAGAACGGCCTCTACATCCGCCACGGCGACCGCTTCACGGATGAGACGCGGGAGCGCGGTGTGCTCGACCCCGGCAACGGCATGGGCGTCTCTTTTGGCGACTTCAACAACGACGGCCTCGTCGACCTGCACGTCACCAACATGAGCTCCACCGCCGGCAACCGCATTCTCTCGCGGCTCTTCCCTTCTTCCAGCCCGCAGGAAAACGTGCTCATCAAGCTGGCCTCGGGAAACAACCTCTATGAAAATACCGGCGGCGGCCATTTCCGCGACATCACCGCCGCGGTGGGAGGATTTTCCGGCGGCTGGGCCTGGGGCGGCGGCTTCTTCGACTTTGACAACGATGGTTGGGAAGACATCTTCACGCCCAACGGCTTTATTTCCGGCAAGTCCATGAAAGACACCTGAAGCCAGTTCTGGCGTCAGGTCGTGACGCACAGCAATCAGCCGGAAAAGGAAAAGGGCGCACTCCGCTCGGACCAGAACCAGCTCATTTTCGGCGAAGGCTTCTCCTTCAGCGGCTACGAGCGCGATGCCCTGTACCTCAACCGCGGCAACCGCACCTTCATGGATGTCTCCGGCATCTCGGGCATGGATTCCATCAGCGACGGGCGCGCCGCCGTCTATGCCGACTTCGATAACGACGGCGACCTCGACGTCTTCCTCACTACGCTTCAGGGTGCAACCCACCTGCTCTTCCGCAACAACGTGGGCCAGTCGGGCAATTTCCTGCGCGTGATGCTGGAGGGCGGCCCCGCCATCGGCCGCGACGCCTTCGGCGCGGTGGTACGTGTCCGCACGTCGGCGGGTACGCTTACCAAAGTCCACGCCGGCGGCTCCGGCTACATCTCCCAGAGCGACCCCCGCCTGGTCTTCGGACTGGGCAGCGATGCGCGCGCGCAGTCCATCGAGGTCACCTGGCCCGGCGGCCAGGTGGAACGCTTCGCCGCCGCCGCAGACGCCGGTTCCACCCTGCTGCTGCGCCAGGGCGCGGGTTTGGCGCAGCCGGTTTCACTGGCCCGCGCACAACTGCCTGACCCGCTGAGCCGCGCAGAAACTTTTGCCCGCGGCCTCCAGATCGCCGTCGGAAGCGCCATGCCCGACCTCCCGCTCAAGACCCTGGCGGGCGAAACCACCAGCCTGTTCCGGATTCTGCGTCCCGGGCGCCGTCTCGTGGTCAACGTCTGGGCCACGTGGTGCGCGCCCTGCCGCTACGAAATGCCGGAACTGGAAAAGCTTCGCCCCGGGCTGGCGGCTCGCGGCATCGATCTGGTTGGCTTGAACGTGGATACCGATCCCGATGCCGCGATCCAGCGCTTCCTGGAAGCGACCGGCGTGCGCTACCCTTCGTACTTGGGTGGAGTTCCCGCCATCGAGCGCCTCTACGCCACCGACGAGCTGGAAGTGCCTTTGTCCATCCTGGTGGGCGACGACGGTCGTGTGCAACAGATCATGCCCGGATGGTCACCGGAGACCCGGCGCAGTTTTGAATTTCTCTCCGGCGAAGCCGGCGATGCTCGCCGGCCGACGTCCTCTCAGAAAGAAGACTAGCCCTCGCGTTTTGCCCCAGGCGGCGCGTATCCGAAGGCTCGGTCAACGACGGCAGCCACGGCCAGCGTCTCTTCTTCTTCCCAGGGCCTTCCTACAACCTGCACGCCGATGGGCAGGCCTTCCGGCGAGCGCCCCACCGGCACCACGGCGCCCGGATTTCCCAGCAGGTTGAAGCACTCCACGTAGCTCATCACGTCTCTCTCGCTTCCCGCGTATCCAACCGTCACGCCATCCACGCTCCACTCGCGTTCGCGGTGACGGAAGGCCGGGATGGCGCTCACCGGGCACAACAGCACGGGATACTCCTGCATCTGCTCCAGGAGGCGCAGTCGAAGCACGTCGCGTTCCAACCAGGTGTTGAGCAGATCTTGCGCTGTCAGGGGCGGGAACTCCCGGATCTTGGCGATGAGATCCAGGAGAATGGGATGCGTTTCTGCCTCGCGTCCTTCCAGCAACGGCCCCAGCACCACAGCTCCGGCCCGGCCAAACAAATTCCACCAGGCACGCTGCGCCGCCTCCAGACCATCGGGGCGGAAAGGCCGCACGTCGAATCCTTCTTTTTCCAGCGCTTCGGCGGCGGCCTGTACTGCGGCGCGTGTCTCCGCCGTGACCGGTACCCATCCGTTGTCCTCGAAAAATCCCACGCGCAGTGCGCGCGCGTCACGGTCGCTCACACGGCGCAGGAGAACCGGCGCCGCACTGGTGTCACGGTGGTCGAATCCTGCCATGGCTTCGAACAGAAGGCGCACGTCCTCGATGGTCCGCGCCATGGGCCCCACCACGCCCAGTGGCGCGAAGGGGCCCAGAGATTCGGGAAAGTGGCCCGCCGCCGGAATGCGACCCGGCGTGGGCTTCAGCCCGCAGATGCCGCTGAAGTGTGCGGGCACGCGAACGGACCCGCCGCCGTCCGAACCCACGCCTCCCGCGGAAAGCCCCGCCGCAATGGCCGCCGCCTCCCCGCCGCTTGATCCCCCGGGGGTGCGCTCCTCGTCCCAGGGACTGTTGGTGCGGCCGTAAAGCAGGTTGTCCGTTTCCCAGGCGAACAGGAACTCGGGAACATTGGTGGTCCCCAGCACGATCGCTCCCGCCGCTTTCAGCCGCTGCACCAGCGGAGCGTCCGTTTCTGCCACGCGTCCCGCACGCTGTTTGGTCCCCGCCTCGCACCGCAGGCCGGCCACGTCAATCGAGCTCTTGATGCTCACCGGCACTCCGTGCAGCGTGCCCAGCGCCGCGCCGCGCATCACTTCCTGTTCTGCTTTCCGCGCTGTCTCGCGCGCACCTTCCTCGTCCACGTGGACAAACGCGTTCAGGGCCGGAGTCGACTGCGCAATGAGCGCCAGGTGCGCTTCCACCAGTTCAACGGGTGAGATTTTCTTCTCCCGCACCTGTTGCGCCATCTGGGCAGCGGTCAGGCGGGTCAGAGGAAACATGCCTTGATCTCCTAAGGAAAAACAAGGATGAAACAGCGCGCCGCAGCTCATTGTCACCGATTGCGAGCGACATTTCCAAATCCATGCGGCTGTCGCCGGCCCTTCGACTGCGCTACACTCCACGGTTTCACTTGGCTGAGCCCGCTCCCAAAACGAACTCCCCTGTCACGCTGCTGCGCACCATGGGGCGCTGGACCCTGGCGGCGCTGGTGCTGAACTCCATCATCGGCAGCGGCGTTTTCGGCCTGCCCTCCCTCATCGCCAAAGAACTGGGTTCGGCCAGCCCCTGGGCCTATCTCGTGGCCGCTGCCGGTGTGGGCGTCATCATGGCCTGCTTTGCTGAAGTGGCCTCGCGTTTTCGCCAGGCCGGCGGGCCGTACCTCTATGCCCGCGAAGCCTTCGGCCGTTTTGCCGGCATCCAGATGGGATGGCTGGCATGGCTGGTGCGCATCACTGCGGCGGCCGCCAACGCCAACCTCTTCGTGCTTTACATGGCGGAGTTCTGGCCGCGCGCCGACCACCCCGGCCCGCGCTTTCTGATACTCGTGCTCCTGTTGGGTGCTCTGGCGATGGTGAACCTGCGCGGCGTCGGCACCGCAGCCGGTCTCAGCAACCTTTTCGCCGTCGTCAAGGTGGTCACGCTGCTTTTGTTTATCGCCGCTGGCGGCTGGTTTCTCTTCTTCGCGGGCGGCGCACCGGTCTTTCAGGCTCCGGTCACAGCAGGAAGCCGGCAATGGCTGGAAGCCGTGCTGCTTCTGGTTTACGCCTATGGCGGATTCGAGGCTGCTCTCCTGCCCATGTCTGAGGCCCGCGACCCGCAGCGTGATGCTCCCTTCGCCCTCCTGACGG
>CAYRII010000225.1:0-4679 GCA_964424245.1 uncultured Terriglobales bacterium
CCCCGTTCGGGGAGAACACGCGGTCAGGAGAGAGGCTCACGACCTGGAACTCCGCCATCGCGTCCTGGCTGTACTTCAGCCGCGCGAAGGTGAACGACTCATCGGTGTTCCAGAACCCGTCGACGAGCAACGATCCCTCCTTCGCCCGCGCCCCGCCGATGTTGAGCCCGATGCCCTGCGCGGTCGTGCTGACGTTCTCGACCGTTCCCGGCGTGAGCAGCTCGAAGTCGAGATAGTTGCGCGGGTCCCAGATGTCCGGCGCCTCCGAGAGGTTGGCCACGTCCGGGTGTAACGCGAACAGGCGCACCGAGACACTTGTCCCGGACCGTGGATTGCCAATCATGAAGATCGGCCGTTCTAGCCGCGCCTTGCGCCCGACCGTATATCGCCACACGTAGAATCCCGGCTCGTACACCGCGCGGAGCAACGCCGACCGCTGCGCTTCCGGAACCATCCGCCTGGCGATTCGCCGGATCACGAAGCTCATTTATTTATGCGCGTATCCGAGTTCTTTCAGCAACGGTTCCTGTACCGCCGTGACCTGTTCGATTTCCTCCGGCGTGAGCTTCGGTCTCCACTTGCAGTTCTGCGACTCGAGTCGCTCCGGCAACCGCGCCAGTACCTCGTCGTCCGCACGCAGCCCGGCAAAGCGGAAGGCCGCTCCCAGAATCCCCCGCGGGTCCTCGCAGAGCGCTTCGTAGCGGATCTCATGATAGGCCGGACCGAGCTCGGAGCGCTTGGCGAGAATAAGGCTCACCAGCGCGCGCCATTGAAGCGCCGCCTCCACCGCCCGATTCGGCCTCACCAACTCCCGCCAGTTCGGGGGGCGGCAAATGGGCATCGGGACATCCCGGAAGCGGGGGATCCGTTCGACGAATTCCACAATGGAAGCAGCCACGGGCCGGCCGTCGCGGACAATGTGGATGAAGACAGCGTCAGGGAAAACCGTGCGGATGTAATCCAGGCGCACCGAATTGGGCGGGTGCTTGTTGATGAAGCGCTCCTTGCCCTCAAAGCGCCGGTGGAACTCGAACCGTGCGTGCAGTCGAGCAGCTTCTTTAGGAGTCACATCGGCGGCAGACCAGTGGTCGTCCGCAGTCAGGTCCCGATAGTGCCACGGGTCCCAGATGTCCGGCGCTTCCGAGAGGTTGGCCACGTCCGGGTGCAAGGCGAACAGGCGCACCGAAATGCCGGTTCCGGAGCGGGGACAGCCGATCATGAAAATCGGCCGCTCCAAGCGCGCCCGACGGCCATAGGTCAAACGCCACAGCCGGAAGCGAGTCTCATACGCCAGCCACCTGCCAAAGGACGTCCGATCCGGTCGGAAGCGGGAGAAGCAGTCGCAGGGGTAGAGATGAAACCCTTCTTCCAGAAAAAGCCTCCGCAGAATGGCCCGCCACGACGCCGGCAGCACGCGTTTGAGCGTGCGTCGCGCCAGTGAGACCTTCTTCATCATGAGCAAAGCAGTATAGGTCATGGCCTTCATGACAGGCAACCGGCGCCGGTGTAGAATGGCTCTGTACACCGATGGCTTCTGCGCCCTCCACTCCTAGCTGCGCAAACACCTATCCCATAGTCGTGGCTGGCTCGGGCGGCTCGGGCACGCGTCTGGTGGTCGCACTCCTCCGGGCGGCTGGCGTCTACATGGGGACGAAAGTAAATGCGACCGAGGATGCTGTCTCGTTCCGACTCTTTAACCAACGCTGGTTGTTGGGCTATCTGCGACATCGTCTGGGCAGGCTCGGCCGGCTCGACTCCCCTCCTATGGCCGCCGACCTTCAGCGCTGCATCGCCGCGCACAAAGCCGACCTGAACAACCCCTCCCGTCCCTGGGGGTGGAAGCGCCCGGAGTTCATCTTCGCGCTTCCTTTTTTGAGCGAACAGCTCCCTACCATGACGTTCTTGCATGTTGTCCGCCACCCTCTGGACATGGCGCTCTCCTCCAACCAGAACGACCTTAAGCGGTACGGGGCCACCGCCCTGGGATGGCGCTACGGTCACGAGCCGCTTCCCCTCCGTTCTCTCCGCTTGTGGATACTGGGCAACCTTTCTGCCGTAGA
Source organism: uncultured Terriglobales bacterium (assembly GCA_964424245.1). Taxonomy (GTDB): domain Bacteria; phylum Acidobacteriota; class Terriglobia; order Terriglobales; family Acidobacteriaceae; genus CAYRII01. Next base: position 2,061 of record CAYRII010000225.1, read on the forward strand.
GTTCGGGGAGGCCTCGCTCGGGCCCCGCTACCTGCGTCTTCACTACGAGGCGCTATGCTTGCGGCCGACGGAGACTATCGCCGCTCTCTTTAATTCCTTAGGCCTAGTGGCCGCCCCGGAGGCCGTGGCCCCCCTGGTCACAAACCCGGGCACGCTCGGCCGCTGGCGCAACGAGACTGATTCCCGCCTGCTATTCCGTCTTCTCGAAGTGGGAGCCCCAGCTCTCAAGCGGCTGGACTACTGGGACGAAGCCACGTATCGGGAACTCCGGACTCGCGCGGGGCGGATGGGCCGAGCCTGGACGATAATCGCAGATTTCGCTGGCCGCAGCTCGTATCTGGGCAATCGGGTGAATCCTTTTCCCCCGGCTTGGGCCTTCTTTCTACGCGTGGTTCGGGCCGCCCGCGAAGGTCGCCTCCGCTCGGCCTTACGCAGGCGCTGGGTTAGCTGGACGTCGTTCCGCCTAAACCGCCGCGAGCGGCTGCTCTGATCGCGTGCGTGGGGCTGCGGACTGTTTCAGTTCCTCTCCCGCTTTCTTACCGCAAACGCTTCCCGGGCGCGTTCGAACGCTTCGATGTGTTTGCGCGCGCAGATGTCCCAGCGGAACTCCCGGCTGCGGGCCAGCGCGGCCCGGCTTCGTTCCGCCCGCAGCGCTGGATTGCGCAGAAGCGGCGCTGTCGCCGCCGCGATTTCTTCCACACTTTCCGGATTCACTTTCTCACCCGCCTCTCCCACCACCTCGGGCAAGGAAAACACGTTCGAAACTACCACGGGTACGCCGCACGCCATGCTCTCCAGGGGCGGGAGCCCGAAGCTTTCGTGCAGCGACGGAAACAGGAAAACCTCGGCACCCTGGTATAACTCCGCCAGTTCCCGCCCCTGCAGCTGTCCCAGGCGAACAATCCGGCCGCCGTCTCCGCGTTCGATTTCCTCAGCCACGGCCGCAAACCCCCGGCGCACTGTGCCGGCGAGCACCAAGCTGATCTCCCGAAAGCCTTCTCTCCACAAACGCCGGTAGGCGGCGACAATCCGCGCGCCGTTTTTCTTCGGCCGGTACTTGCTGACGTGCAAAAGGTACGGGCCGGGAATCCCGAACCGGGTGCAGGCTCGCCGCCGGGCTGCCTCTTTATCCGGCGCGGGGAAAAAAATCTCCGTGTCCACTCCGTGATAAATAGGCAGAATGCGCTCGGGCGGGATCCCGTAGTGCTCGCTGATCTCTGCCTGCGCAGAACGGGAAACCGTCAGGAACAGGTCCAGAGCCTCGTGCTCTTTCCGCAGCCGCAGCATGGACGGGGTCGGCGCCTCGGTGGTTGTAGTTCCGGGAAAGAGAAAAGCGGCGGCGCCGTGGATGGTTACCACCCGGGGACGATTGAGCCGATAAAAGCGGTCGGGAATTTGCGTCAAGGGGCAATGCACAACATCAACGAACTTCTCCACTTGCCTCCGCCAGCGCCAGTTCCAGGCGGCCATGCGAACAGAGCCGGCGAATCCCGCCTCCGGGTTGCCCCCCCTGGCTCCAAGGGCCCAGACTTCGTGCTCGCGGCTCCACTCGCGCACCAGGTAGCGGACGTAGTTGCCGATTCCGCTCCAAGGGTCCGTGGTCAGGATGTCGCTGAAAAGTCCGATCCGCACGGCGCCACGCGTCCTTGAGGTCGGGCAAGAGCCTTGATCTTATGGCGCACGGCCGACAAACGAATCTGAGCCACCAGCCACCCTACCAGTTCAGGTTGCGTTCGTACCCAAGCTCGATCAGGTATTGGCCCGCCACCCGCTTGAAGGCTTCCTTATGCTCCGCCTTGAAATGATCCTGCCAACCGCCGATCTGCCCCTTGCGGAAGGTCTTGCTCTCTTGGCCAAACAGCTTCGAGGCGACTTCCCGGACTTGGTCTGCCGTCGGCGACAGACCCATGTGTCGGACTATATTGGCGATTTCCTCGTGCTGCTCCTGTTCGCTCCCGCCGCCCTGCGAGCCCACCAGACGCTCGAAGCGCGTGGTGTAGTTGAGCGGCACCTTCAACCAGGGGAGCACTGAAGCCAGGCGGTCTCCGATGCTCCGCAGACGGGAGCGGCCCCGCTCGTTGGTGGTGTTGAATCCGTTAATCACCGCCAGAAGTTGCTCGTCGGGACTCTGCAGGGTCCGGGTCAGGTGCCAGTTGCGCGCCCCTCCCGGACGGTTCAAGATGAAGTGCAGCAGCGACACCACCGCGTCCCGCGGGTCGCGGAGGATGAGCAAGCTCCTGAGCCCGTACTTCTCCAGAAGTCCGGCGAAAGCGTCGCTATGGGGGATGTGCCCGGCGGCGAACTCGCCTTCCCATAGACCCGCCAGCGCGCGCTCCACCTCGCGGGTGGGAAAGTAGGTTGGATTGCTCATGCCGAGCGGGATACCTTGGCCGGGAGGGGGCAGAGAGTCGCGGGGCACCCGCTCCCGCAATCGCCGATGCAGGTACACCAGGTCCACCTGATGCTGCCCGCCTAGCACCAGCACGCAACGCACCAGCAGGTGCGTGCCGGCCTTGGGCACGCTGTTGACCAGGATCGGCCGCATGACGCCGCTCAGGGGCCGAGGTACCCGAGCGCGCGCAGGCGTTCGACCACGGCGGAGGACTCGCGTTCCAGCTC
>CAYRII010000226.1:0-4635 GCA_964424245.1 uncultured Terriglobales bacterium
CTCAGGGTTATTCCTGCCCGGGATTCCTTCTCGACCCTTACTTGGGCCACCCGCCTCCGCCGTTGCGCTCGACCGGGAGGTCGAAGCCGGCGATGCGGGCGCGCCAGGCGGAGCCGCGGGCATCGATGGTGAGGGTGCCGCGGACGAGCGGCCCGAGCACCTGCTCACTGGCCCAAAGTCCGGCCAGATCGGCGGAGGGCGGCGCAGGCCGCGTTCCGGTTTGGGCGGAAGAGAGGAGCGCAGCGCAGCAGAGGAGAGCAATCGTAGCCGCAACGCGTGGTGAAGGCATGTTCTTACGACGCCTGCAGGCGGGGTTGGTCACCTGAGAAACTCTCCCTACATCTAGTTTCCCCTGCGCAGTTCGCCATGTACAGCTCGAAAACCGCGACTGAATGAGCCCTCATCCAGTCCTCTTCCATACCTTGTCAAGAGCCAAAAAGTGTCATTTTCCCGCTATTTCATTGCTCCCAAAGCAAATATAATTTTGTGAAACATGTCCCATTTGTGGTTTGCTTTGTGCTATTCTAGACTTAGATAGCAGAAAGGAGAGCAAGGGGACGCCGCCCGGCGTCCCCTTGCCATTTCCCCCCTCCATGTCCCCTCTGATCCGCCATCCCAAGCGCCGCGGCGAATGGGTGGAGCTGCAGTTCATGGCCCGCGCCGCCGCGCACGGGCTGACCATCTCCAAGCCCTGGGGCGACAGCGCCCGCTACGACTTCATCGTCGAGCATCGGGGCCGCTTCAGCCGCGTGCAGGTCAAGTCCACCACCTGTTGTATCGATGGTGGCTACTTCTGCCACACCGTCTCCAGGCCGCCCCGCTGCGCCAGCCGCGTCTATCGCCCGACGGAGGTCGACTTCTTCGCCCTCTTCGTCATCCCCGAAGATGTCTGGTACATCATCCCCGTCCGCGGGCTCCGCGGCGCCTCTTCCGCCTACCTCAAGCCCCACGACCGCCGCAACAAGTACTTCCGCTACCTGGAGGCGTGGCACCTGCTGCGCCAGGGCCAAGAGTAACGCCGTTTAGCGACGAACCATCGGGCCGCTTTCCAATTTTCACCGGTGAACCGCCCCCAGGTGGTTGATTCCATTGAGGATTATCTTTGGGCCTGTCTTTTGTTCCGATTCCGGAACAAAACCTGGGGGCGCGTCCGGACGGCCAAAAGCCGTGCTATAGGGCGCGTACCGGAATGGCACCGATTCCCAAACTGAGTTTCCGGTGGGTCCCTGCCCTCCCCTTTTCCCGGAAAGTCGTTCCGTTGGTGGCGCTGCTCCTGTCTACTGCGGCTTCCATGCCGGCGCAGGACAGCTCCACGGGGGCCATTCGCGGCACGGTCAGCGACCCGAGCGGCGCGCGCATTGCCGCCGCCCGGGTCACGGCCCTGCACACCGAGACCGCGGTGGCGCGCTCCACCGAGACCGACACCGAAGGCCGCTTCACGCTGCAGTTCCTGCCGCCGGGGGAATACGAGGTCCACGTCAAGGCGGCGGGCATGACCACGCAGCGGCGCACCGGATTGACGCTCGAAATTGGCAGCGCCATCGCCCTCGACTTGCAGATGACTCTGGCGGGGCCGCAGGAAACGGTGACCGTGGAAGGGGACGCGCCGCTGGTGGAGACGCAGCCCAGCGCCGTCTCCTCGGTGGTGGACCGCAGGGCCATCGAAGAGATGCCGCTGAACGGGCGGCGCTTCACTGACCTGGCGCTTTTGACGCCGGGAGCTGTGCAGGACCCGCGCGGCTTGACCTCCTCCTCGAACGGCGACCTGGCCTTTGGCGGGGTGCGCGGCTTCCAGAGCAGCTTTCTGGTGGACGGCGCGGACAACAACAACGCCTTTTTCGCGCAGGCGCGCGGCCGCTACCGCGCTCCTTACCAGTTCTCGAACGAAGTCATCCAGGAGTTCCGCGTCTCCTCGAACACCTACGGAGCGGAGCTGGGGCGCTCGGGGGGCGCGGTGGTGAACGTGGTAACGCGCTCCGGAGCCAACCAGACGCACGGCAGCCTCTTCTACTACCTGCGCGACAACCGCTTCAGCGCGCAGCATCCCTTCCTGGACTTCAAGCCCAAGGACCGCCAGCACCAGTTCGGAGGAACGGTGGGCGGGCGGCTGAAGCGCAACCGCATTTTCTACTTTGCGGGTTTCGACCAGCACGTGTTCCGCGTGCCCACGGTGGTGCTGTTCGCCGACGGCTCCAGCGTGGTGACGCCCACGGCGCAGGACTTTGAGGCCACGGACCAGGCGCTGGTCTTTGCCGCCGCGGCGCAGCTTTCCACCCTCGGCGGCGAGTTCCGCTCGGCGCTTCTGGGCAACGCGGGATTCTTCAAGCTGGATGCGGCGCTTTCCTCGCGGCACTACCTGACGGCGCGCGTGAACGTCTCCCGCTACTCCGGGGAGAACAACGTTTTTCTCGACCCCACGAGCCCGGTGACCAACTTTGCCGTGAGCGACAACGGCGAGGAGCGGGTGGCCACGGAAAGCGCCACGCTTTCCCTGAACAGCGCGCTGAGCTACCGCCTGACCAGCCACCTGCGGGTGCAGTTCTCGCGCGACCGGCAGGACTCGCGCGAGAACTCGGGCGACGTGCGCACGCGCGTGGACGACGTGATTGAGGGCTTCGGGCGCTCCTCCATCCTGCCGCGGCGGACGCGCGAGCATCGCATCCACCTGGCCGAGACGCTGGGCATCGACGGGCGCAGGCACTCGCTGAAGCTGGGCGGCGACGTCACGCTGACCACGATTTCCAACGTCTTTCCCCTGCTCTTCGGCGGGATGTACATCTTTGACAACATTCGCGTGAACCCGTTCACCTTTGTGCCGCAGACCTTCGGCCTGGCCATTACGCCGCTGCGCGGCTACGCGCACACCGTGCCGCGCTTCTACATCCAGAACTTCGGGCCGGCGGAGTCGCACCCGGATACGCGCGAGTACGCGCTGTTTGCGCAGGATTCCATCCGCATCACGGACCGCCTGGCCCTGACCCTGGGCGTGCGCTGGGACCTGCAGACCTTCCGCTCCGATCGCCTGGTCTCCAACCCGTTGTGGCCGGATTCCGGCCGCGTGCCCCGGGATACCAACAACGTGGCGCCGCGCGTGGGCTTTGCCTATTCCATCGGAGAATCGCGGCCCCTGGTGGTGCGCGGAGGCTTTGGCATTTTCTACACGCGCATTCCGCAGATCTATAACTCGGCGGTGGAGATGGACAACGGGCTCTCGCGCACCCATCTTTTTCTGGACAACGCCGACTTCTTCGACCGGCAGGTGTTTCCCGCGTACCCGGCGCCGCTGGCCGTCTGCGCGCCCGGAGTGACGGAGTGCCTGCCGCCGCCGTCGGTGGCCGGCTTTCTTACCAGCGAGGTTTCGGCCTTCGCCGGCAACTTCCAGACTCCCTACGTGCACCAGGCCAGCCTGACCGTGGAGCGCGAGGTGGGGCGGCGGCTGGCCGTGGGCGTCAGCTATCTTTACGTGCGCGGGCAGCACCTGATTCGCGCGCACGACGCCAACCTGCCTCCGCCCACGGAAGTCGTCTATCCCGTCTACGACGACACGGGAGCGACGTTCCTCAACGAGTTCTTTCCCGTGGATACGTTTTCCACGTGGCAGTTTGCGCCCTCGCTGACCTGCCCGTTTCCGCCCTGCATCAACCCGCTCGCCCGGCCCATCTCCGGGGTGGACGCCATCAACGTGTTCCACAGCGCCGCCTCCAGCACCTATCACGGGCTGACGGTTTCCGTGCGCCGCAGGATGACCAGCGGGCTCTACTTCCGGCTGGCTTATACCTGGGGCAAGGCCATCGACGACGCGCAGGACGCACTGGTGGCGGGGCGTCCGGCAACCGTGCAGAACTCGTTTGCGCCGCAGGCGGAGCGGGGACGCAGCGTGACCGATCAGCGCCACCGCTTTGTGGCTTCCTGGATCTACGAGCCCAAGCCTTTTCACCAGGACCATCGCGGGCTGCGCCTGGTGTTCAACGACTGGCGGATTTCGGGAGTGGTGACGGCGGGCAGCGGGCGGCCGGTGAACGCGCGCGTGCTGGGCGACGCCAACCGCGACGACAACATCTCGAACGATCGCCTGCCGGGGGTGCGGCGCAACGACTTTACCGGTCCCGACTACATGACGGTGGACCTGCGGCTGGCGCGGCGCATTCCGTTGCGCGGCCGCTTCAAGCTGGAGCTGATGCTCGAGGCCTTCAACACCTTCAACCGCGCCAACAACCGCGTGGACCTTTCCGATGACGGCTTCCTGAGCAGCGCGGCGCAGTTTGTGCTGCTGGACAAGTCCATTGGCGCCAACATCTTCCCGGCACATTACCGGCGCACCACGAGTTTCATGACGCCCAACAATGCCTACGCCCCGCGGCAGGTGCAGTTCTCCGCGCGGCTGAAATTTTAGGTTTCTGATGCCATCCCTCGCCCACATTCCGGAGCCCAGGCCGAACGTGGCCACAGCCGCCGGCGGCTTGACGCACGGGCCAGAGACTATAATGAAAGCACGGTCCGTCTGGGATCGGTGGGGAGGTGCATCGAATTTGGCCGAAGTGAGGTTGCAGGAGGGCGAGTCGCTCGAGAACGCCCTTCGCCGCTTCAAGCGCAAAGTCCAGCAAGAGGACATCATCAAGGAGGTCAAGCGTCACT
>CAYRII010000227.1:0-4620 GCA_964424245.1 uncultured Terriglobales bacterium
TCTTGCTGGCCACTTCACCCGCAGCCATGCCGCCCATGCCGTCGCACACCACGAAGATTCCCTGGCGCGTGTCGTAGCCAAGGTTGTCCTCATTGTTGGTGCGGACGCAGCCAACGTCGCTCTTACCGACGACTTCAACCGACAGGTTCATGAACCCAGTCCGTGCCTGCGCAATGGTACCTTACTTCGCCCAGAATTCAGGCCATCGGCTTGGGCCGCCGCCGCCAATTCCGGGTCGCGGGAGCAAGTTAAGCCGCAAAGAGACCACCCCAACCGCCCAAAAAGCAAACTATTCCAGATTGTGGCGGATTGTACGCGCCCGAAAGGGAGTTTGCAACCAGTTGTTAGCGCGAGAGTTAACTCGCATGGGCCGCGCCCTTCTGGCGCGCCGGAACCCTGGGAAGGGCTCACGGGCTATTTCTTCTGCGCCACCTGGAGGCGGATGAGCGCGCGTTCCAGTGCCACCTGGGCGCGGCGGAAGTCGAGGTCCGGATCCTGCTTCTTGAGGAGGCTCTGGGCGCGGTCGACGGCCTGTTGGGCGCGCGTCACGTCGATTTCTTCGGCGCGCTCGGCGGTCTCCGCCAAAATAATGACGCGGTCGGGCAAGACTTCGGCAAAGCCCCAAGCTACAGCCAGATAGGAAATCTTGCCGGCATGGCGGTAGCTGATTTCGCCCACGGCCAGCTCGGTAATCAGAGGCGCGTGGCCGGGCAGGATGCCAAGATAACCCTTGCGACCGGGCATCTGGAGCTCCTCGGCCGCGTCGTCCACGACCTGGCGGTCGGGGGTGACGATTTCGAGTTTGAAGGTCTCCACCATCAGGCTGCGGCCTTGAGTTTCTCGGCGGCCTCCAGCACTTCCTCGATGGTGCCGCGCATGTAAAAGGCCTGCTCGGGAACATCGTCGTGCTTGCCTGCGATGATTTCGCGAAAGCTCTTGACGGTCTCTGCGATGGGGACGTACCGGCCCTTGAGGCCGGTGAACTGCTCGGCAACGTAGAAGGGTTGAGAAAGGAACTTCTGCATCTTGCGGGCGCGGCTGACGATGAGCTTGTCGTCTTCACTGAGTTCGTCGATGCCGAGAATGGCGATGATGTCCTGCAGGTCCTTGTAGCGCTGCAGGACTTTCTTGACGCCCTGTGCCACGTCGTAGTGGTCGTCGCCGACCACGCGCGGGTCGAGGATGCGGGAGGTGGAGGCCAGGGGATCGACGGCGGGGTAGATGCCCAGCTCGGCGATCTGGCGGGAGAGCACGGTGGTGGCGTCGAGGTGGGCGAAGGTGGTGGCCGGCGCGGGGTCGGTGAGATCGTCGGCCGGCACATAAATGGCCTGCACGGAAGTGACCGAGCCCTTTTTGGTGGAAGTGATGCGCTCCTGCAGCTCGCCCATTTCGGTGGCCAGATTGGGCTGGTAGCCGACGGCGGAGGGCATGCGACCGAGGAGCGTGGAAACCTCGGAGCCGGCCTGGGTGAAGCGGAAGATATTGTCGATGAAGAGCAGCGTGTCCGCGCCTTCGGCGTCGCGGAAATATTCGGCGACGGTAAGACCGGTGAGGGCGACGCGCAGGCGGGCGCCGGGCGGCTCGGTCATTTGGCCGTAGACCAGCGCGGCCTTGGAGTTTTCCGAGTCGCCGGGCTTGATGACGCCGGACTCGGACATTTCCAGCCACAAGTCGTTGCCCTCGCGAGTGCGCTCCCCCACGCCGGCAAAGACGGAAAAGCCGCCGTGCTTTTTGGCCACGTTGTTGATGAGCTCCATGATGACGACCGTCTTGCCCACGCCGGCGCCGCCGAAGAGGCCGATCTTGCCGCCCTTGAGGAAGGGCTGAATCAGGTCAATGACCTTGATGCCGGTCTCGAACATCTCGGAGCTGGTGGCTTGTTCCTCGAAGGAGGGTGCGAGGCGGTGGATGGGCGCACGTTGGGTGGCGGCGATGGGGCCGAGCTGGTCCACGGGCTCGCCGATGACGTTCATCACGCGGCCGAGGGTGGCACGGCCCACGGGCACGGTGATGGGCCCGCCAGTATCGATGGCCTTCATGCCGCGCACCATGCCGTCTGTGGGCTGCATGGCGATGCAGCGCACGCGGCCCTCGCCCAGGTGCTGCTGCACTTCGACAATGACGTCAATGGGCTGGGGAACATCAAAGCCCTCGCTGACGACGCGCAACGCCTGATAGATGGCGGGAAGGCTGGCTTCGGCGAACTGCACGTCCACGGCAGGGCCGGAAATCTGAATGACTTGACCGATGTTTTCCATGGTGGCTCCGGGCTTCGGGTTCTGGCTTGCTTGCCTGGCGCAGCGGCTACAGCGCGGCAGCGCCTGAAACAATCTCGATGATCTCCTTGGTGATGCGCGCCTGGCGGGCGCGGTTCATGACCAGCGTAAGGTCGTCAATCATTTCGCTGGCGTTGTTGGTGGCCGAGTCCATGGCGGTCATGCGGGCCGCGTGCTCGGCGGCCACCGATTCCAAGAGGGCGTGAAAGATCTGCACGCTGACGTAGCGCGGCAAGAGGCTGTTGAACAGCTCCATGGCGTCCTGCTCGTAAATGTAATCCACGGGTGCGACGGCGAACTGGGCGGCCTTGGCATCCATGTGGCGGGTATCGGCGGCGCGCACGCCCATGCCGGCCTTGGCCGCGGCCTCGGCCAGGCGGTGCTTCTGCTCCTCGGTCATCTCTTCGGCCATGCGGATGTCGGCAGCGCCGATCTCTTCGATGGGAAGGATTTCGTCCACCACCAGGCGCTGGGCAATAACGGACTTGAACTCGTTGTAGAGCAGGTAGACGGTATCCACCTCGCCGCGGGTGTAGCGATCGATGACGCCGGCGGCGAGCTTGGAAGCGTCGGTAAATTCCAGGCGGCTGAGAATGCCCATGCGCTCGCCGCTAATCTGGATGTCGCCGGCGCGGGCGGCATCCCCCGCGGGGGCAGCCGGATAGCGGCGGCGCAGGAAGTCGCGGCCCTTGCGCCCGATCACCTCGATGTCCACGCTCTTGCCCGTCTTGGACTGCAGGAAGCGCTGTGTGGCCTTGAGGATGTTGGTGTTGAAGGCGCCCGCCAGGCCCTTGTCTCCGGTGACGACGAGCAGCAAAGAGTTTTTCTCCTCGCGGCGGGCGAGCAGCGGGTGGCGCGCCTGGCCGGTTTCCGGGTCGTAGATTTCGGCACGGCTGACGAGCGAGCGCAGAACGTTGGTGAGCATGCGCGCATACGGGCGCGCGGCGAGGGCGCGCTCCTGGGCGCGGCGCAGCTTGGCTGCGGAGACCATCTTCATGGCCTTGGTAATCTGCCGCGTGTTGCGCACGCTGCGGATTCGCCGGCGGATGTCCAGGACGTTGGCCATGAATCAGTTCCTAGTTCTCAGTTCCTAGTTCTCAGTTCTCAGTTGCAAGACCTACGCCTTGGCGGCGGACTGGCGCTCGCTGAGAAAGCGCTGCTTGAATTCGGCAAGCACCTTGGATATTTCCGCCTTCAAGGCATCCTCGAGCACCTTCTTGGCGGCGATGGACTGCAGCATGGCCGGGTAGAGGTTCTCCACGTACTTGTAGAGCTCGCGCTCGAAATCGCGGCACAGCTCCACGTCGAGGTCGTCGAGGAAGCCGCCGGTGCCGGCGAAGATGATGAGCACCTGGCGCTCCACGGCGAGCGGCGCGTACTGATGCTGCTTGAGGATTTCGGTGAGGCGGCGGCCGCGGTTGAGCTGCGCCTGGGTGGCCTTGTCGAGGTCGCTGCCGAACTGGGCAAAGGCGGCCAGTTCGCGAAACTGTGCCAGTTCCAGGCGCAGGGTGCCGGCCACCTGGCGCATGGCCTTGATCTGCGCGTTGCCGCCCACACGGCTGACGGAGAGGCCGACGTTCACCGCGGGACGAATGCCGCTATTGAACAGGTCGGTCTCGAGATAAATCTGCCCGTCGGTGATGGAGATGACGTTGGTGGGGATGTAGGCGGAAACGTCTCCGGCCTGGGTTTCGATGACGGGCAGGGCGGTCAGGGATCCGCCGCCCATCTTGTCGGAAAGCTTGGCGGCGCGCTCCAGCAGGCGTGAGTGCAGGTAAAAGACGTCTCCGGGATAGGCTTCACGGCCCGGCGGGCGGCGCAACAGGAGCGAAATCTCGCGATAGGAGGCAGCGTGCTTGGACAGGTCGTCGTAGATGCAGAGGGCGTGCCGACCGGTGTCGCGGAAAAATTCGCCCATGGCGCAGGCGGCGTAGGGAGCGATGTACTGCATGGGCGCGGGCTCCGAGGCCGAGGCGGCGACCACGATGGTGTAGTCCATGGCGCCGTAGTCGGTGAGGGTCTTGACCACCTGGGCGATGGAGGAGCGCTTCTGGCCGATGGCGCAGTAGATGCAGATGAGGTTGCCGCCCTTGTTGTTGATGATGGCGTCGAGGGCGACGGCGGTTTTGCCGGTCTGGCGGTCGCCGATGATGAGTTCGCGCTGGCCGCGGCCGATGGGAATCATGCTGTCGATGGCCTTCAGGCCGGTGGCCATGGGCTCGCGCACGGGCTGGCGGTCGATGACGCCGGGGGCAAGGCGCTCGAGCGGATTCAGCTCTTCGGTGGCGATGGGGCCCTTGCCGTCCACGGGATGGCCGAGCGGGTTGACCACGCGCCCGATCAC
>CAYRII010000228.1:0-4580 GCA_964424245.1 uncultured Terriglobales bacterium
CCGAGGGTGGCGGGGATGTCGCCGCGAATTGTGGTTCGGGCCCGCGGTCGCCGGTGCGGGAGTCGGCCTGTACTGGTCGAACGGGATCGGACAGGCGTGGAGCGCGTGGGCGATCGCGTTCGTCCTGGCCGCGGTCACGGGCTACGCGATCGCGGGCACAGTTCCGGGCGCGATCGGCCGGCTCCGCCGGGTCGACGGCCTCCTGCTCCTCGGGGGCGCTCTCCTCGGGTCGATCGCTCCCGTCCTCGGAGCCCTCCAACCCGCGCCGGGGGATCCCTTGGCGATCGGGCTCGGGGTCGCGAGTGCGTTGCCCCTCGCGGGCGCAGCACTCATCTAACAAGCGTACGCGGCGGCCATTCCAGGCGGCCACCTTCGCGTCGGTGTCGCGGGCGCTCGATGCCCGATCTGTCGCGGGCTGCTGGAGCCCGTCGATCCCGTAGGCCGTAAGCAGAAGACAGCAGCAGGCCCACATCGCTGGCGCAGGTTTGTGAAAAAAGAACGCCTTCATTGCTAGCCCCCTCGAGTCCTAAGATCCTATTGTAGCTGCGCCGTTTGAAACTCTTGTCTAGGCCGACCCGCCCTGATGCAGGCGGTGCTTACTCGTAGCGCAAGGCTTCCACAGGGTCCAGGCGCGCGGCGCGCACCGCCGGGTAAATCCCAAAAAACAATCCTACGCTCATGGACATGGCCACGCCCGCCACGATGGCCCACACCGGTACCACGGAGGGCAGCGAGGGCAACAGGGCGTTGATGGCCGCGCTGATTCCCACGCCGATCAGCACTCCGATCGCACCGCCGGCTCCGGTCAAGGTCATGGCCTCGGTGAGAAACTGCCAAATGATGTCGCGGCGGCGGGCGCCAATGGCCTTGCGCACTCCGATTTCGCGCGTACGCTCGGTCACCGACATGAGCATGATGTTCATCACGCCCACGCCGCCCACCAGAAGGCCGATCGAGCTCACCACCGCGGTCACCAGGGCGATGGCGCCCGTAATCTGCCGGAACTGCGTGGCGATCTCCTCGGCGCTCGAAATGCCGAAATTGTCCGGCCGGTCATAGGGCACACGGCGGCGGCGGCGCAACACCTCGCGGATCTGGTCTTCAGCCGCGGCCTTCTGCCCGGGCCAGGCGCGCGCTCCGATGAAGTGCTCGTCGTCGACCGGAAAATGCTTGCGATAGGTGTTGTAGGGAACCAGCGCCACCTTGTCGGCTGCGTCGTTGCGCAGGAACTGTCCTTTGCGCTTTTCGATCACTCCCACCACCTGATAGGAAACGCCCGACACCACGATGGTCTTGCCGATGGGGTCCTCCACGGGAAACAGAGCCTCGGCTAGATCGTGCCCCAGAATCACGATATCGGCGCGGTGCAGATCCTCGGCGGAGGTGAAGAACCGCCCTTTTTCCACGCGCGCGTTGAAGACCTGCTCGTAGGAGGCCAGCGTGCCTCGGTGGATAACGTCAAACACTTCATGGCCGCGATAGCGCGCCGTCACCGGCGGGCGCGGCCCTCCCCCAAAGCGCGGCAGCACCTGCACGGCCACGTCGCGGACGGCGGGGCTGGTCTCCTGGATGGCCAGCGCGTCCTCCAGCGTCAGCGATTTGCGCATGCGCTCCTCGGCGGAGAGGCGCCCGGTGCGAATTCCCGGATTGAACTTGAAAATGAAAAGCGTGTCGGAGCCGAAGTCGTCGAGAAAGATGCGCACATCGCGGTCCAGTCCCACCAGAATCGAGGCCACGGCGATCAACGCCGTAATGCCGATCACCACACCCAAAACCGTCAGCAGCGATCGCGTTTTGTGTTCCCGGATGGTCTTCAGGGCCATCTGCGAGTTTTCGCCGAATTCGATGCGCACAATCGTTCCTCTCCTGCCCCTCAGACCTCGAAGCGCAAGGCTTCAATGGGATCCAGTTTGGCTGCCTTGCTGGCCGGGTAGATTCCAAAAAACAAGCCCACCGCAGTGGACACACCCAGGGCGATGATCACCGCCAGGATGGGCACCGCCATGGGGATGGACGTGGTGGCGCCGATCAGCAGCGCCAGCAGCCATGCCCCGGTCACACCCAGGGCGCCGCCGAAGGCCGACATCACGCTGGATTCCACCAGAAACTGCATCAGGATGTCGCGCCGGCGGGCGCCCAGAGACTTGCGAATGCCGATCTCCCTCGTGCGCTCGGTCACGCTGGCCAGCATCACATTCATGATCACCACGCCGCCAATCACCAGGAAGACCGAGACGATTCCCACCATGCTGGCGGCGATTACTCCCGTGAGCTGCTTCCACAGGTCCATCAAGGTTTCCGAGCCGATGATGCCAAAGTTGTCTTCTTCGCCGGGCCGCAGGTGGCGGCGGGCCCGCATCAGCACCCGCGCCTCGTCCTGGGTTCGGGCCATCCACTCTGCTCCGCGCGCCTGAATGTTGATGCTCAGACTGCGGCGGCTGCCGTACACCTTGAGAAACGTCTGCACCGGAATGTAGACAAACCCATCCTGCGATTGCCCCAGCGCCGAACCCAGGGGCTTGGCCACACCCACGATCTCAAAGGGTCGGCCGTCAATCTGCAGGACCTTTCCCAGAGGGTCTACGGTGGGGAACAGCCGAGTAGCCACTTCCGAGCCGATGAAAGCCACCGCGCTACGGTGTTCATTGTCCGAATCCAGGACGTAGCGCCCAAAGGCGGGCTCTTCGACGTCCATCTCGCCGATGTTGGCGGTTACGCCGCGCACGTCAATGTCTTCGAGTGACTCATTCGTTCCTTTGACCACGCCTCGTTTTCGCACTTCGACGCCGACGCCACGGGGAAGCTTCAAGTTGTCACGCAAGGCTTCGTAATCGTCCCAGGTAATCTCCTTGTTGCGGCGCAGCGCCTTCACGAACTCCTGGGAGTCGGTGATGATGGGAAAGCGGGTGAGAAGAAATACGTTGGCGCCCAGGTTGGCCACTCGATCCGCGATGTAGCGGTTGGTGCCTTCAATCAGCGACACCACCAGGATCAACGTGCCGACGGAAAGAATGATTCCCAGCAGCATCAGGAAGGATCGCATCTTGTGGGCGCGCATGGTCTGCAGCGCCACCACGGTAGGCTCTCGGAGGCTCAGGCCACGTTCCATGAAGGCAAGAGGAAGGCAGGGGTACGAATCAGAATACGCGCTAACGCACCCTGCGGTTCCGTAGACATGATACCCCCTGCGGTAGTCTCAAGTGCTGGGAAGGGCACTTTGTTGGGACTAGACGGCCTCAGCAGGGGCCGGTTCGCTCGAAGGTGGCGGACTACCGGACTCCTGGGAGACGCAGAGCTGCGTCTCTACGGGAGGGGCTGGAGCGCTCAGTCTCCCGGCGACTAGGCCGGCTTGCGGTCGAACTTCTCCGCCCAGCGGATGCGGCCCGTCATCTGCATCACCACAAACAGGGTCAGGACCGAACCGATGGTGACCGTAAGTCCGGTGAAGCCCTGGAAGAAGAAGGCGTAGGAGAAGAGGATCAGATAGATGAACTGCGCCGTGCCCGCCTCGACGGCGGCGAAGCGCATGCCGGTCACCAGCCGCAGGTAGCTGATCACCAGGAAAATCGACACCAGCGAGCACACTATGAAGGCAGTGTGCACCTGGATGTGGTCCACCAGGTAGGCCAGCAGCAGATGGAAGGAGAAGAAGGCCGCGCTGAGGAAGAAGTAGTTCATGGGATGGAGTTCGATGTTGCGCATGGTGGTGATGATGAACATGAGGAAGAAAAAGAAGAACAGCGAGACCGGGGCAAACAGACTGATGCGCCCGGCCAGCGGCCCGGGCTGGAGCTTCTCCGGCATGGGCATGGCGATTTGGAAGCCGGAAACCAGGTCGCGGTAGTTCCACGCCAGTTCCCAGCCCTGGGCGGTTTCTCTCTTCTCCGTGGGCGAGAGCGTGTTTTCCGGGAAGTCAATGCGCTTGAAGTTGGTGGTCATGCGCAGGTTGAAGTCGCGCACCTGGGCCACCTCGTCCCCGAAGCCGTAGCGCCACTGTTCCAGTCCCTGGGAGCGATATCCCACCTTCAGCACCGCCGTCTTGCCCGCTGGCACCAGCACCCGCGCGACCGTCGCGGTCTTCTGGTTGGTGATGGACAGCGGCTGGCCGTCGAGTTCCATGACCAGGTCGTCATAGATGGCCTGCGAGGCAGGAAAGTTCAGCGTGAAGCTCACCAGCTCGTCCTTGCCGCTGGGGTTGCGGAAACCGTAGGCGCCGGCGAAGGAAACCTTGTAGGTGCTGTACCACAGCAGTCCTTTTTGGCGATGTTCGAGCTCGAGCCCGACGTCAATGCGGCTGGACTCGAGGGAAAGCGGGACCGCGATGCGGTGGTCGTAGCGGCGCTCGGTTTTCTTGCCTTCGACCAGCGTGACCTCCACGCGGGGTTCCACCTGGTCGTAGCTGGCGGTGGGCGGCTGCTGGTGCTGGGCGGCGCCCCAGGTGGAGGAGACGCTGCCCCGCAAGCGGGAGTCCGCCGACTCGGTGCGGGCAAAGATGGAGGCCCCCAGAATCATCCAGGCCGCGGTGGAACACAGGAAAATGAAAGCGATAGCGAGAATGCGCTTGGTCATGGTTCGAAGCT
>CAYRII010000229.1:0-3074 GCA_964424245.1 uncultured Terriglobales bacterium
CCTCGTCGTCGCGGACAAGGCGGACGGTCTCCTCTACTTCCACGCGGCGAAGGTGAACGCGACGTTCAAGGGATCCTATCCGGAGACGATGGTGGCGGCCACGAGCACCGAAAGCGAGATGGCCATCAGCGAATAGAACACCGCCGCATCGTTCCAGGGGCGCATGCCGAAGATCATCAGCGCTGCCGCGGTCAGCGCCGCCAGCAGCGCGGGCAGGGCGAAGTTGCGCTTCAGGCTCTCCGCCGACGTGCTGCGCCAGGCCAGCAACGGCCCCACTCCGGTCAGCAGCACCAGGAACAATCCGATGGGAATGTTGACGCGATTGAAGAACGGCGGGCCCACGGTGACCTTGGTGCCCTGCACCCACTCGGAAAGAATGGGGAACAGCGTGCCCCAGAGCACGGCAAAGCAGGAGACCAGCAGGACGAGGTTGTTGAACAGGAAGCTGGATTCGCGCGAGAGCAGAGACTCCAGCTTGTGCTCGCTCTTGAGGTGGTCGCGGTGCGCCACAAAGAAGTACATGCAGACGGCGAAAGTCAGGGCGAGAAACACCAGGAACCAGGTGCCGATGGAAGATTGCGCGAACGCATGCACGGAGCTGACCACGCCGCTGCGCGTGAGGAACGTGCCCAGGATGGAGAGCATGAAGGTGCCGAAGATCAGCCAGATGTTCCACACCTTCAGCATGCCGCGCTTCTCCTGCATCATCACCGAGTGCAGAAAGGCGGTGCCGGTGAGCCAGGGCAAGAGCGAGGCGTTCTCCACCGGGTCCCAGCCCCAGTAGCCGCCCCATCCCAGCACGGAGTAGGCCCAGTGCCCGCCGAGAAAGATTCCGATGGTGAGGAAGCACCAGGTCACCATGGTCCAGCGGCGCGTGATGTGAATCCACTTCTCGCCCGGGTAGCGCATGATCAGCGCCCCCAGCGCAAAGGCAAAGGGCACCGTGAAGCCCACGTAGCCCAGGTAAAGCATGGGCGGGTGAATCACCATCTCCGGGTATTGCAGCAGGGGATTGAGCCCGTTGCCGTCGGCGGGCATCTGGCCCTGCACCACGGCGAAGGGATGGGCGGCAAAATTCACCAGCAGGAGAAAGAAAATCTGCACCGCGGCCAGCACCACGGAGGCATGCGCCACCAGGCGCGCGTCCACCTTGTGGCGCAGGCGTACCAGGAAGCCGAAGGCGGCCAGCAGCCAGGCCCAGAACAGCAGCGAGCCCTCCTGGCCCGACCACAACACGGCAAACTTGTAAGGCGCGGGCAGGGCAATGTTGCTGTGGCGAAAGATGTAGGAAATGGAGAAGTCGTTCTGGAAAGCGGCAACCACCAGCGCCACCGCGGAGGCGCTCAGGGCCACGAAGACGGCAATGCCGGCGCGGCGCGCGGTTTCGCCCAGGCGATCGGAATACAACTGCCGGCGCAAAAGCGAGGCGCTCCCGGCAAAGAGCTCGTAGACGCTCAGAGCCAGGGCCAGAAGAAGGGCGAAGCTGCCAAAGGTGGCCATCGAGGAATCAGGTCAGCCCACTATTCTTTCAAACTACCCTCAGTGTGGCAAACCCGAGCCGGAAAGCACGGTGATGCGCGTCACAGATGCGCAGTTGGCGGGGTCACAGGCCTGAAGTCAGGCAAAACGGGCGGGCGGCACGCCGCTTTCCTCCAGAACCGATTTGGCCCTGCCTCCGGATTGGGAATACGGAGCGCTTTTCCGAGAGCGTTCCCCGCCCGGCACGTGCGCTCACGCGCCTATGCTGTTTGGAGGTTACGTTCCTCAGGGTACTGCCCGTGGCGACCAAGTGGAACAGTTCTTGAGCCAGGGCCAGACCGGCGTCTGCGTGCGCGACAACGGGCGTGGGCTTCGACATGAAGTACGCCGACAAGCTCTTCGGCGTCTTCCAGCGCCTGCATCGCTCCGAAGACTTCGAGGGCGTGGGCCTGGCCCTGGTGCAGAAGATCGTTGAGCAACACGGCGGGCGCATCTGGGCGGAGGCGGCGCTCGACCGCGGCGCCACCTTCTTCTTCACCCTGGGCGCCAATGAGTCGGGGCCGCAGCCCGCCGCCGTGGAAACGGGAGGTGAGTATGGCAGATAAGAAAGCTGAAGATCCTCTGGGTGGAAAACGTGCGGCAGATACACCTGGTTCCCAAGTTGTACGAAGGCTCTCGTCTAGGACCGTGGAGGTGAAGCCATGAGACGCAACAGCCAAGCCACAGTGCGCTCCCGTCAGCCCAAAGTGACACTCTCGGAGGTCACCATGAAGCCCAAACTGTTTGACGCTTCCATCGTCGGGGACGCCCAGAAGGCGATGGACTTCATCACCAACATCCTGGAGTCCTCCACCGAGTATTCCGTCATCGCCAAGGACCTTGAGGGCAACATCCTGCTGTGGAACGAGGGCGCCCGCCGGCTCTATGGCTACGAGCCTTCCGAAGTGGTCGGCAAGGCCAACTCCGCCATCCTGCACGTGCCCGAGGATGTGAGGACGGGAAAGCCACAGGAGGTGATGGCCCTCGCCCTGGCGCAGGGCAAGTGGGAAGGGACCATTAATCGCCGGCGGAAGAACGGAGAGGAGTTCACCGCGCGCGTGGTCATCACCCCCCGGCGC
Source organism: uncultured Terriglobales bacterium (assembly GCA_964424245.1). Taxonomy (GTDB): domain Bacteria; phylum Acidobacteriota; class Terriglobia; order Terriglobales; family Acidobacteriaceae; genus CAYRII01. Next base: position 2,598 of record CAYRII010000229.1, read on the forward strand.
GATCCCTCAGGCAAGGCGGTCGGATTTCTGCTGATGTCCAAGGACATCTCCGATGAGATACGCCTCACCCAATACGCGCGCAGCCTGATCGAGGCCAGCGTGGACCCGCTGGTCACCATCAGCCCCGACGGCAAGATCACCGACGTCAACGAGGCCACCATCAAGGTGACCGGCGTTTCCCGGGAAAGGCTCATCGGCACCGACTTCTCCAACTACTTCACCGAGCCGGGGAAAGCCCAGGAAGGCTACCAGCAGGTCTTCGCCAGAGGCTTCGTTACCGACTACCCGCTCACCATCCGCCACGTGGATGGTCGGCTGACGGACGTGCTGTACAACGCCTCCGTGTACAAGGACGTGCGCGGCAACGTGCTGGGGGTGTTCGCCGCCGCCCGCGACGTCACCGCCCAGAAACAGGCCTCGGGATACGCGCGCAGCCTGATCGAGGCCAGCGTGGACCCGCTGGTCACCATCAGCCCC
>CAYRII010000229.1:3174-4544 GCA_964424245.1 uncultured Terriglobales bacterium
AAGGACGTGCGCGGCAACGTGCTGGGGGTGTTCGCCGCCGCCCGCGACGTCACCGGCCAGAAGAAGGCGGAGACCGAACTGGCCGAACAGCGCGCGCGAGAACTCGAGCGGCTGGCCGAGCTGGAGCGTTTCCAGAAACTGACCGTGGGCCGCGAGCTCAAAATGATTGAGCTCAAGAAAGAAATTGACGATCTGAAGAGAAAGCCGACGGAAGCTGCAACCCGATAGGCGGACGGAAATGGGAACGCCACTCGAGCCCCTTGAGGGTGACGAGGAAAGAGTAAAAACTTCGAAGACGTCAGCGAGCCACGCTGAACATCTTGTGGTCTTGAGCGGGGCGTGGATGACGAAGCGGCCGTCGAGTGCATGAAGAAGGGGGCAATGGACTACGTTCTCAAGGACCGCATGGCCCAACTGCCCTCGGCCGTTGAGCGAGCCTTGAAAGAGAAAGCCTCGCGTGACGACCGCAAGCGTGCGGAGGAGGCGCTGCGGGAGAGCAAGGCCCGCAAAGCTGCCATGCTCGAGTCGGCCCTGGATTGCGTTATCACCATAAATCACCAGGGTCACATTATCGAATTTAACCCGGCGGCGGAGAAGACCTTCGGATACGCCCGTACTGACGTAATAGGCAAGGAACTGGCCGAAACGATCATTCCTCCTTCCTTGCGGGAGCAGCACCGCCGCGGGCTGGCGCATTACCTCGCCACCGGCGAAGGGCCCGTGCTCGGCAAGCGGATTGAAATGCCTGCGCTGCGCGCCGATGGCACTGAGTTTCCTGTCGAGCTAGCCATAACCCGCATCGGCTTGGCGGGGCCACCGATGTTTACGGCCTACCTCCGCGATATCACCGAACGGAAGCGGGCCGAAGAACTGATACGAGCCTCCGAGGAACGATATCGGTTGCTGTTCGAAAACAGCCCTCAACCTATGTGGATTTATGACACCGGGACCCTGGCCTTTGCCGCCGTCAACGATACGGCGGTCCGCTTGTACGGCTATTCTCGAGAAGAATTCCTCGCCATGAAGATCACGGACATACGTCCCGCCGAAGACGTCCCTGCCCTTCGCGACAATGCTACGCGGACGGCTTCTGTTCTTTACCAAACGGGTGACTGGAGGCACCGGAAGAAGGATGGCACGACCATCGACGTGGAAATTATATCGCATGGGCTGCCTTTCGGAGGAGGGAACACGAGGCTTGTTATGGTAAACGACGTTACCGAGCGCAAGCGGCGGGAGGGTAACGAGGAAAGAGTTAAAAACTTCGAAGACGTTCAGCGAGCCACGCTGAACATCCTGGACGACTTCAACACCGAAAAGAACCGCCTGGAACAAGGGCAGCGAGCCACCCTCAACCTCCTGGAGGACTT
>CAYRII010000230.1:0-4502 GCA_964424245.1 uncultured Terriglobales bacterium
TCGCGCATGGGCACGCTCACCAAATCTTCATCGCGTGGGTCGTCCAGGCCGTAGCCGGCGTAGAAGGTCAGCCGCTCGACGCCGGGCGGAGTGAAGCCGAGTTGCGCCCAGCCGCCACGGGTGCCGATGGCGCGCGGCCCTCCCGGAACCAACACGGAATCGGTGCGGAAGGCGAAATCGGTGTTGATCCCCTGGAAGACGCCGCCCTGAAAGCCGGCGAGGTTGCGCCCGAAAAAGGCCTCGCCGGCGAGCGTGCTGTGCGGTAGCAGCGGGATGCTCCAATCGAGCGCCGCGGCGAAGGAGTCTGATTCGCGGTCGCCTGCGGCGGTGCCCACGCGGGCCCGGCCGTAGTGCACGGACGCTCCCAGCATTGCCGGACGGCCCAGGCCGAGCCAATTGTCCGGACTGGCAGCCGCGCGAACCTGAAAAAACGGCAGCCGCGCACGCGCGCCGGCACCTGGCTGAAGAAGGAACGGCGAGGTTGTGCCCGGAGGAAAATCCCCCGTGCCAGGCATGAGCACAGCCGCTTGGCCGAGCCATTTCACTTTTGAGCCGCCGCGTGTCTCCACACGGAGTTGCGGAAGGCGCATCCAAAGGTTCCCTGCTGCAGTGATATCGGGAATCGCAGCGCTGGCAATCGAAACCGGGTTGTTCGGCGCTAAGACCTGCCAGTCCTGTCCCGCCAGCAGGCTGGTGCTCTTCCAGTCGAGCCGGGCATATGCCAGGCGCAGCCGCACCACGCCAAAAGTTTCCCCCACACCGATGGCCGGGAAGCCGCCGAAAAAGTCAGCTTCTACCAGGCCACTCAGCTTTGCGCCGGCGAGATTCGGGCCTTCCAGGCGCAGGCCAAGGCGTGATTGGCGCCCACTAACGCTGAGGTTGCCAGGGCCGGGCTGCGCGAACAAGGGCACGTCAGTGTTGTTGGTGCCGCTGCTGTTGCTGAACGCGTTGAAATAGACGGTGCCGAACGGCACAACGCGCCACGGCCCGAGTTCGAGTCCGGGGAGGCTGCGTTCGGCCTTCACCTGTTCGCTGAGCCGCGCCGGCGGACTTGCAACTGCCTGCTGGCTCGCGACAGCGGCGCTGCCGGACTCCGTCGGGCCCAGCGCCTTTCGCAGCGCGGCGAGCTCAGCGCGCATCTGCTCAAGCTGGCTTTCGAGTTGCCGCACCCGGTCCAGCAAATCCTGGTTCGCCGCCGGGGAGGCTGCCTGGGCGCGCGCGCAAGGCACGGGCAGCAAGAACACAACCAGCAGAGAAAAAAGTGCAAGTCTCTTCTTGCGCTTCATTGCAGCCTCCCCTCAAACGAGTTGTAGGTGAAATTGCGCCGGTTTTCCGCGGATCCCCCGCGGCTTCGTCAAACTGCTGAGAAAGCAGCTTCGCGGACGAATTGGCGGCCCGCATTGAGCCCACGGCGATTCATTTCGAGCAGCGCGGGGTCGCGCACGGTGGCCTCAAGCACAGCGAGCGCCACCTCCGGCCGCAGCCAGTTGACATGCTCGAGCAGAGCACCCAGCATGACGGTGTTGCCCACCTTGGCCGCGCCGATTTGGTCGGCAATATCTGTGGCCGGCACGCAAAGCACACGGGCCTGCGGCACCGCAAAGTCGGCGGGAAGCGCATCCCGGTTGTAGAGGACCAGTCCACCCGGGACGACGCACGGCGCAAACTTGCGCAGCGAGATCTCATTCATCGCCACCAGCACGTCCGGATGCTCGACCAGCGGCGAGCCGATCCGCTGCCCGGAGAGGCAGACGTGGCAATGAGCGCTGCCACTGCGTATTTCGGGCCCATAGGACGGCAACCAACTCACTTCCAGGTCCTCGCGCATGCCGATCTGCGCCAGCATCTGCCCCAACAGCAGAACACCCTGCCCGCCGAACCCCGCAATCTTGACCGAGAGCGTCCTCCTGATCTCGCGGGTGGCCTGCGGTTCCACCACACCGGCGAGGCTTTCCTGGCTGAGCTCCAGGACTTCGGCGAGCGGGCGCAGTGGCGGCGCGCCATTGCTGGCCATCTCTGCCTTGCGGTCGCGGAACACACCCAATGGAAAGACTGGCAGCATTTTCTCCGCGACCCAGCGTTGCGCTTCGACCGGCGTCATTTTCCAGATCGTCGGGCAGGGCGAGAGGATCTCGACGAAGGAGAACCCGGCAGCGTCGCGTTGCAGTTGGATAGCTTTGCGGATCGCGCGGCGGGCGCGCATGATGTTCTTGTTGTCGCACAGCGCGACCCGCTCGATGTACACCGGCGCTTCGAGTGTGGCGAGCAACTCGGCCATACGCAGCGGAAAGCCTTCGTTGGCCGGGCGACGGCCCCAGGGAGTCGTAGTGCTGGCCTGCCCGACCAGCGTGGTGGGCGCCATCTGTCCTCCGGTCATTCCGTAGATGGCGTTATTGATGAAAAAGACGGAGAATTTTTCTCCGCGGTTGGCGGCGTGTACGATTTCGGCGGCGCCGATGGCGGCCAAGTCGCCATCCCCCTGGTAGGCAATGACGATGCTCTCCGGACAGGCACGCTTCAGCGCGGTGGCGACGGCAGGCGCGCGGCCATGCGCCGCCTGCACGTTGCCCACATCGAAGTAGTAGTAGGCGAAGACCGCACAGCCTACCGGACTGACGAAAATCGTGCGGTCTTGCAGGCCAAGGTCAGCGATCGCCTCGGCCACCAGCTTGTGGGCCACGCCGTGGCCGCATCCCGGGCAGTAGTGGGTCTGGTGCTGCAGCTCCGGCTTGCGCGCGTAGCGGCCATAGAAGACGCGCGATTTCGATTGGGCCACCTGATACTCTGACACAACGACTCCTTCGACAAGCTCCTGACAAGTCCTCGGTTACACTCCCCATTCCACCGGCGGGGCCACTTGCCGCAAAACGTATTCCCGAATCTCCTCCGCCGCGGGGACGTTGCCCCCGGTGCGGCCGTAGAACTCAACCGGAACACGCCCGTCCAGGGCCAGGCGCACGTCTTCGACCATCTGGCCGTTGCTCATTTCCGCCACCAGGACTAGGCTCGACCGCGTGGCGGCTTTCGCCAGCGCCCTTGAGGGGAACGGCCACAACGTGACAGGGCGGAACAGGCCCGCACGCACGCCCTCCTGGCGAAGCTGCTCGACAGTCGAGCGGAGCACGCGCGACACAATCCCATATCCGACCAGCAACAGCTCGGGATCGTCGGCCAGGTAAAGTTCATAGCGCGCCTCGACCGCAGCCGCCTGCCGATATTTCTCCTCCATGTTGCGGATATTCGCCTCGAGGGTATCGGGGTCCAGATGGATGGAAGTAATCAGATTGGGGCGCGTCTCCGGCGTGCCACGCACGGCCCAAGGCTTCTCCGGTGGACGTTGGATGTGGGCATGGAGGTCGAGCGGCTCCATCATCTGGCCGATGAAGCCGTCGGTCAGGACGATGGCCGGATTGCGATAGCGGTCTGCCAGCTCGAAGGCGAGCATGGTGAGATCGGCCATCTCCTGCACCGAGGCCGGCGCGACGACGAAATTGCGGTAGTTGCCGTGCCCGCCTCCCTTTACCAGCGCAAAATAGTCGCTCTGCTCCGGGGCGATATTGCCCAGGCCGGGCCCGCCGCGCACCACGTCCACGATCACGCCGGGCAGTTCAGCGCCGGCCAGATAGGAAATGCCCTCTTGCATCAGGCTCAGCCCAGGGCCGGAAGAAGCGGTCATCGCGCGCACGCCGGCGGATGCCGCGCCGTACACCATATTGATCGCGGCCACTTCGCTTTCTGCCTGAAGGAAGACGCCGCCGACCTGCGGCAGATAGAGCGCCGCCGCTTCGGCGATTTCGCTCGCCGGGGTGATGGGGTAGCCGTAGAAGGCACGGCAGCCGGCCAGCAGAGCGCCCTTGACCACTGCGACGTTGCCCCTACAGAGCTGTCGCATGGCTGAGCTCCTCCTGCACAACCTGCGGCACAGATTTCCCGGGTGGAGCCGCGCGGTAGACGGTAATCGCGCCGGGCTCCGGGCAACAATAGAAGCAGATGCCGCAACCGGTGCAGTTCTCGCCGGTGTAGCGGGCCGGGTGGACGCCATAGGCGCTCAAGGTTGGCGTCAGCTCGAGGCACTTGGGCGGGCACGCCTCGATGCACAGCTCGCAGCCTTTGCATTCCTCCGGATCGATGGTCACATAACCACGCGGTTGAGCGGCCATGGGTTATTCCCTCGAGAAGCTCGGAGCCAGTTCCGCTTCCGGCCCTTTCACCAGGCTCCGTGCAGGACGCTGGAGCCAGCGCGTGCGTTCGCAGTATTCGTAGAGCGCGTCGCGGAACTTCGGATGGGCAATCTGGATCAGGGCCTCAGCGCGCTGGCGGATGGTTCGCCCATGCAGGTAGGCGATCCCGTACTCGGTGACGACGTAGTGCGTCAGGCCTCGCGAAGTCACCACGCCCGCCCCGGGGTCGAGCATCGGCACAATCCGTGAAAGCGTGTCGTCCTTGGCGGTGGAGGGCAGCGCAATGATCGGCCGGCCGCCTCGGGAATGCGATGCGCCGCG
>CAYRII010000231.1:0-4483 GCA_964424245.1 uncultured Terriglobales bacterium
ATCGAACTTCTTCAGCAGGTCGAAGATGGTGAAGTGCGTTGTAGTCTTGAACGGCCGGTAATTGCGCATCACCGCCAGCGCCATGCCCAGCAGCGAAAGGCCGCGTCCGCGTCCCGCATCGTTCACCTTGGCCACGTCGCGCGCCAGACGGTCGATGTTCAGAAACGCCCCCAGCGGCGCCGCTTCCTTGGTGTGCTTGTCCACCATCACCGCCATGCCGATGCCGCAGTTGGGGTGGCACCCGCAACTCAACTGGCCCCACTGCGCGTCCGGACCGTGCACCAGGTCCGCCCAGTCGGAAAACGTGCTCAGGAAGGAGATGGGGAACCAGTCGCGCGCCGGCTCGCCCAGCCCGGTCTGCTTCTTCACGTCATGCGCCAGGTGCGAAAGCGTGTAGCGCTGTGCCGCGCGCCGCTCGTCGGTCACCGCCTCGTCGCGCCCCGTGAACGAGACCGGCTGGAACGAGAGGAACGTGATCACCCTGGGGTTTTCCAGCGCAAACTCCACCAGCTTGCCCACCTGCTCGTTGTTGATGCCGTTGATCAGCGTGATCACCGGCACCACTTCCACGCCGGACTGGATCAGGTTCTCAATGGCGCGCAGCTTCACGTCAAACAGGTTGCCCACCTTGCGGTGCGCGTTGGCTGCGTTGCCGATGCCGTCGAACTGCAGGTAGGCATAGCGCAAACCCGCTTCCGCCGCCTGCTGGCAGAACTCCACGCTCTTGGCGAATTCAATTCCGTTGGTGGCCGCCTGCACGCTGTTGTAGCCCACCTTGCGCGCATAGCGCACCGCATCCAGAAAGTACGGCGAAAGCGTGGGCTCGCCGCCCGAGAATTGCACTGACATCTGCCGCTTCGGCTTGATGGTGATGGCGTTGTCCAGCAGCGTCTGGATTTCCTCCCACGTCAGCTCGTGCACAAAGCCCACCTGGTTGGCGTCCATGAAGCAGGGATCGCACATCATGTTGCAGCGGTTCGTCAGGTCCACCGTCAGCACCGAGCCGCGCCCGTGCTTGATGGTGCTGGTGCCGTGGTGGTGCAGCTTTTCGTCGTTGTGCGCGCGAATGTCGCGGCCGGGGAACACGTCTTCCAGGTGGCGGAAGAATTCCGTGTCAATCGACATCACGTCTTCAAAGTGGCCGTGCTTGGGGCAGTCCTTGACCATCAGGATCTTGCCGTCGCGCTCGATGATTTGCGCCTTGATCTCGCCGACTTTCTCGTTCAGGAGCACTTCCTGCGGCAGCTTGCCGTCCAGGATCTGCTGCCGGATTTCCGGCACGCAGCGCGGGCACAACGAGTCCGTGGTCCGCGGCCAGCCCAGCGGCGGCTTGGTCTTCTCGTAGGACTTCAACAGCGGCTTGTCCGACCACTTGGGCGTGAACGCCGGCCGCTGCTTGATGCGGTTCAGCCGCTCAAATACCTCCCACGTTCCCTGCGCCGCGTATGTCAGTCCCAGCTCCACGTATTTGATCGGCTTGTGCATCGCGAGTTTGCTCCTCCGAAGAATGACAGCAGCAATCCAAACAGAAACCGCGCAGGCGGACTCCTCCCGCCACACGGTCAACCCGTCAGCCTAAACGCGCTTTCCGCCGTCACCCTTGCGGATTTCCCGGAAAGGCGAGAATTCGCGGTTCAGTGGTGCGCGGCTGCATTGAACGGTTGCCCCGCTTCGTCCGCTAAACCCTTGCTTTTCAACGCGAAATCCCGCGCAGGTTCTCTGACTGCGACCTCGCGGGTTAGCTGACCTGCAAGCGACGCGAATTCTAGCAGATACCTTGCCGCACGGCGTCCACTAATTTCCACTTTCCATTATCATGGTTGTGGTACCGGCTGCTGGTCTTCGGGCCCGGTGATTTTTCTTTATGTCAGACCTTGCATCCCCCATGACCAATCCTCATCCCGGCCTCTTCGTCACTCTTTCCGGCCTTCCCCTGCGCATTGAGCTGCGCTGGCCGGTGCATCGCGCCACATCGGGCGCGGACTATTACGTCCTTCACGGCCGGGCGTCGCTCGACGATGGCAGTGGGCTGCTCGCCGAAGTCTCCGGCAATCTCACGCTCACCATGGCCGAGGTGCTGCCTTCGCTGGAGCCCGAGCACTGCGAATTTCTCGCGGTGAACGCCATCCGCAAGACCATCGACAACGGCCAGATCGAGTTTCTCAAGTCCGGCAAGCTGCAACCCGTCGAAATTTCCACGCGCTACTTCAGCTTCAAGACCAGGTCCATCCGCTTCATCCCTCAGAGCGAGGAACTCGTGCGCCAGCTCCTGCTGCGCAAAGTCTACTGGCTGGGAGTAGCGCACGAGTCTTCGCGCGTGTGGATCGCCGAGCCCTGCGACTGCCAGTACGTCAACCACCCGCCGGAGACCTTCCTCAAGCTGGCTCGGGCGCTGGCCGCGGAGGGCCTGCTCCAACTCGAAGGCGAGTTTGGCTCGCCCACCGACGCTCTGCGCGCGCTGCAGGCCGAATACCAGCGGCAGCTCGAGCACGGCCTGGCGCGCACCCGCGCCAGCTACAACCCCGCCATGCGCACCGCCACTCCCGCTCCGAGCTGAGTTCCGGCAGCGCGCCTCGTTTCGTGTATCCTGAGAATTGGTCCTTCTGGCATGAGTGTGAACACCGTAGAGCAGATGGCGCGGGACTTCGCCCAGGGCGCGGTGGACGTCGCCCGCCAGCTTCGCATCGAGCTGGACTACACCGAAAACAGCCTGCAGCAGGTGGAAACCATCCTCACCCATCTGCACCGCGAGTTGAACGTCCCGCCCCAGGGCGGCTCTGCGTCTCTCGCTCCCTCGGAAGAGCACATGGACATGATGTGCAAGCTCTGGGGCGGCTATCTCGGTGAGGTCGTGCGCCGCCGCTGGGGTGGCGAGTGGACCATCGAGACCTATCCCGGCGAAGACTTTGCCACCCTCACCCTGAACGTCCACGGCTCCAAGCTTTTCCCCTCCATCAAGGTCTATCGCCGCCTCACCGAAGGCGCGGTGGACAACATCTGGGACTTCTACCAGGCCATCAGCAAGAAACTTTCCAAGGCTCCCGGCACCGCTACGCAATAGCGCGCTCCTGCATTCGTTCCCTGCGCCAGACTTCCCGAACGAACCCTTCGTTTCCTCCGAATCCTGCGCCCGTTTTTATTTTCCAGAAGTCTTGCCGCCGCCTTTCCGGCGGCGTACAAAGGCCACAGGCGCGGTGGCTGCGTTTGCGCGTCGCAACTTGCCCACATGAAACTCTCCGACCTCTGGCGCTGGGATGGCCGCGTAGACCGCGGCACCTACGCCCTCATCGGCCTCGTTGGCTTCGCCATCAAACACAACCTCGACCGCTTCCTGGCCACCGTGGTCTTTGGGCGCGACTGGGGACTCTTCAACTACTACATCCCGCCGGGCCACGCCCTGCGCGTCACCTCCCTGCCGCGCCAGGAGGCGATCTTCTTCGCCTCCATGCTGGCCATTTCTCTGCCTTTCATCTGGGTGGGCGTGGTACTCACCCTGCGCCGCCTGCGCTCCGCCGGGCTTCCCACCTGGCTCGTAGTCTGTTTCTTTCTTCCTGTTCTGAACCTGCTCTTCTTCCTTCTCCTGTGCGTCATCCCTGCGCGCGACCAGCCCGCATCGCCGCCCCTGCCCGCAGGCGGACTGCACCGCGCGCTTTCCCGGATCATTCCCAGGTCGGCGCTGGGCAGTGCCACCATGTCCGTCCTCATGGTGCTTCCCTTTTCCATCGCTGCCGTAGCTCTCTCGGTCACCATCTTCAACCAGTACGGCTGGGGACTCTTCGTCGCCCTGCCCTTTTCCATCGCCCTGGCCGCCGTGCTGCTCTACGGATTCCATCGCCCGCGCAGTTTTCTGGCCTGTGAAGGCGTAGCCACGCTTGCCGTCACGCTCAGCGGGCTCGGCCTGGCCGCCTTTGCCATCGAAGGCCTGGTCTGCATCTTCATGGCGGCGCCGCTCGGCCTGATGCTCGCCTGGATGGGCGGGGCCGTGGGCTACGCCATCCAGCGCCGTCCTCTGGCTCCGGTTGAAGCCCCGGCCATGCTCTCGGTCATCTTGCTGTTTGTCCCGGCGCTGATGGGTGCCGAGCACGCGCAGCCGTTTTCGCCGCCGCTCATCGCCGTCGAGACCAGCATCGAAGTCGCCGCGCCGCCGGAAATCGTCTGGCGCCACGTGGTCTCCTTCGCGCAACTTCCCGAGCCCGACGATTGGCTCTTTCACACCGGCATCGCCTACCCCACGCGGGCCACCATCTACGGCTCCGGCGTGGGCGCCGTCCGCCACTGCACGTTTTCCACCGGCTCCTTCGTCGAGCCCATCGAGGTCTGGGACGCCCCCGCCCGCCTGGCCTTTTCCGTCACCCAGCAGCCCGCGCCCATGCAGGAGTGGACGCCCTACAGGCACATCGACCCCGCACACCTGCACGGCTACCTTACTTCCGAGCGCGGAGAATTCCTGCTCACCGCCCTGGCCAACGGCCGCACCCATGTA
>CAYRII010000232.1:0-4482 GCA_964424245.1 uncultured Terriglobales bacterium
CTGAACGGCATCGGCGTGAACCCTCCGGTGGATGCGGTGCAGGAATTCGAAGTGATCACGCACGGCCCCAAAGCCCAGTATGGACGCGGCATCGGCGGCGTCATCAACGTGGTGACCAAGAGCGGCAGCAACAATTTTCACGGCTCCGGCTTTGGCTTCTTCCGCTCCGCCAGCCTCAATTCCAACGACGCCATCTCCGAAATGCTGGGCAAGCCCAAGCCTCCTTTTGACAGCCAGCAGTTCGGCGGCACCATCGGCGGGCCCATCGTGAAGGACAAGGCCTTTTTCTTCTACAGCTACGAACGCCAGCAGAACAACACGTCACGCGTGTTCAACAGCGGCGGCGCGTTCCCCACGCTGGATGGGGTCGTTACGCCCCAGGCCTTCCGCCAGAACTTCCATCTGGCGCGCGTGGATGTGCGCGCCTCCGACAATCACACCTTCTTCGGCCGCTACGCCGAGCAGGACAACGATTCCAGCAACGAATTTTTCAACGACCAGGACGCCCCGGACTCCACCGCCGACGAGTTCAACCGGCTGCACGACGTGGTGATCGGGTTCACTTCGCTCGTCGGCAGCAACAAGGTCAATGACCTGCGCTTCCACTATCAGTTCTTTTCCAATCGCATCCAGAACACCGTGAGCTCGCTCAACGTGCCCACCATCATCCTGCCGGCAGCCACCTTTGGCGCCAGCCAGGCAGGGACGCAGGCACCCAAGGAAATTACCTATCAGTTCAGCGACGACTTTTCCTGGACCCACGGGCGGCACACCATTCGCTTCGGCGGCAACTTCATCATCCAGCCGCATATCGGCATTGAGGGCGACTTCCGCCACAACCGCTACCGCTTCACCAACAACGACTACGATCCGGTTACCAATACCATCGGGGCAACCAACACCCTGGCAAACTACCGCTCGTGGTCGTCCCCGTCTTTCGACATCGTGAACCGGACCCTGACCCATACCGGGTTCTACGTCCAGGACGACATCCGCCTGGGGCGCCTGACGATTGCCGCCGGCCTGCGCTACGACTACGTCCACAACCTCTACTACAACCGCGGCACGCTGGCGGAGCAACTGGTGCGCGATAACGTCGGCGCAGTTCCTGGCGGGCCCGCGCGCAGCGTTCCCACCGACGACAAGAACAACTTCGCCCCCCGCATTGCGCTGGCCTATGACGCGCTGGGCAACGGCAGCCTGGTGATTCGCGGCGGGTACGCTCGCATCTTCGACCCGTCTTCCATTCTGGCCAGCACCTTGTTTTCCGACCTCGAAGTTACGCAGGTCAACGGCAACCCGCAGTTCAACTTTGTCTTCGTTCCCGGGGCCTTTGCCGGCTTTTTCCCGCCGCTCTCCTGTGCCGCCACGCCCTGCAATCCGGCGATCTTCGACGCCGGCACGCTTCCCTTCAGCTTCCCCATCGGCTTTGTGAACTCGCCGGACATGGTGGTGGCGCACGCCGATCAGTTCAACTTCGGCATCGCCTACCAGATCCAGGAGGGGCCGCTCGCCGGACTTACGCTGGATGTGGACGGAGTCTATGCCCGCACGCGAAACCTCACGCAGGGGCGCAACCTGAACTTCTGCATCAACGCCGACGTCAATTGCCTCAATGGCGTCTTCACTCCCGCGGGCGTCAACTTCCCCGCCGCCGGCGCCAACGATCCCATTACCGGCATTCCCAGGCAGGTTTTCCTCGAGGACTCCACCGGGCGCAACGACTACACCGCGCTGCTCATTTCTGCCCGGCGCGCCTTCGCCAAACGCTGGCAGCTTTTTGCTAACTACACGCTTTCCCGCGCCATTACGGACACCAACCAGTTCACCTTCGTGGTTCTCAATCAGCTCGCTCCTAACGCCCCGGGCGAACTCGGACCGTCGAATTGGGACGAACGCCACCGCGTGGTGATTTCCGGATTGGTGGAACTGCCCGCGAAGATCCAGGTCTCCACCATTTTCACGGGGGCCTCGGCGCGGCCTTACACCATCAGCGATTCCAACAACTGCGACGTGAACCTGGACGGCGTGCCCACGGTCTTTGGCGCCATTGACAATGGGCCGGGCGGTTCGCGCACGCAGAATGTGTCGTCTTGCGACCGCATCGGGGGGCGCGGTGACGTCCGCGGCGACGCGACTTTCAGCTGGGACTTTCGCGTGGCCAAGATCTTCCCCTTGGAAAAGCTGTCGCCACAGGCGCAGATCGAGGGCCTCTTCGAGGTCTTCAATCTCTCCAACGCCGCCAACTTCGGCCAGAACTTCTTTGACGACCTGGCCGACCCGGTGCGTTTCGGAACGCCCATCAACATCATCACGCCTCCGCGCACCATCCAGTTGGGCGTGAAGTTCCGCTTCTAGCCGCCTGGGCGGGCCCTTCGGGGCCCGCTTCTCATTCTGCGGCGCAGCCCGGGGGCCGCCGTTCCTGCGGCCGCAACAGGCCGAGCCCATGCCCGGCCGCCTGGCGGCGCGCAATATCGTGGCCTCCAGCCGCCACAATGGTGTAAGAATCTTCGATTCACCGTGGACACCGTAAAGCAGGCTACCGCCATGCCGGACTTGGACCACGCGCGCGAGCAGTTCCCCGCGCTCAAGGAAAAAGTTTTTCTTGACGCCGCCTGCGTCAGCCTGGCGCCCACTTCTTCCGTCGAAGCCATCCGCCATTTCCTGGACATCGCCGGACACTGCCCCGCGGCTTCCTCTACGCTGCACCACATCGCCATGGACGACATGCGCTCGGCGGCCCGGCCGCTGGCGGCGCGCCTGCTGAACGCTTCCGAAGACGAAATCGCTCTGGTCGAGAGCACCACGCACGGCCTCTCGCTAGCCGCCGAAGCATTGCCGCTCGAACGCGGCGACCGCGTGCTGCTTTGCGATCTCGAGTTCATGGAAGTGGCCGTGCCCTGGGTGCAGAAGCGGCGCCAGATGGGCCTGGAGATTGACGTGGTCTCCCACCGCGCGGGGCGCGTCCTGCCGGAAGACGTGGCCGCGCGCATCACGCCGCGCACGCGCGTGCTGGTGCTGAGTTCCGTGCAATGGTCGAATGGCTTCCGCAGCGACCTCGCCGCCCTCGGCGCGCTCTGCCGCCGGCACCAGATGTGGTTCGTGGTGGACGCCATCCAGCAACTGGGCGCCGTTCCCATCGACGTGCGCCAGACGCCCGTGGACATCCTGGCCTGTGGCGGACACAAGTGGCTGAACTCGCCCTTCGGCTGCGGCCTGCTCTACGTGAGCCGCGACGCCCTGCCCGAACTGCGCCCGCCGCTGGCCGGCTACCTGAGCGTGGAGCCCCCCGAGGGCGACTGGGGCAATTATTTTCAGACGCCTTCCATCACGCCGGTGCGCGACTACTCGTTCGTCTCCGAAGCACGCCGCTTTGAGATTGGCGGCACGGCCAACTATCCCGGCGCCATCGGCCTGGCGGCTTCGCTCAAGATGATCCTTGAGCTCGGCCAGGAGCAGATCGCCGCGCACGTCTTTGCGCTCACCGACCGCTTGCTGAGTGGGCTCGGAAGGCTGGGCGTGGAAGTGGTCACGCCGCCGGAGCGCGAGCACCGCGCCGGCATCGTTACCTTCACGGTGGGCGCGGCGGAGCGCAACCTGCGCCTGATGGAGCGGTTGCTCGAGCGCAGAATCCTGGTCTCCGTGCGCTACACCTCCCAGGTCGGCGGCGTGCGCGTCTCCTGCCACTTCTACAATTCTTTCGACGATGTGGACCGCCTGCTCGACGCCCTTCAGGAGTTCAAGCCCACTTTTTGATTCCCCGAAAGGACGCTCTGTGACTGACGCCGCCACGCCCGCCGCCTCCGCCGATCCCGCGCTGAAGATCCTGGAAAACGAAGCTGGCCTGGCGCGCCAGCTTTCGTCGCGCCAACTGGCCATGATCGCCATCGGCGGAGCCATCGGCACCGGGCTGTTCCTGGGCAGCGCCCTGGCGGTGCGCCTGGCCGGGCCCGCCATCATCCTTACCTACATGCTGGGCGCGGTGGTGGCGTTGCTGCTGATGGGCACACTCGCCGAAATGGCCGTGGTCCACCCCACCGCCGGGTCGTTTGGCGTCTATGCGGAAATCTACGTCTCCCGCTGGGCGGGATTCGTGATGCGCTACACCTACTGGGCGGCGCAGTCCATCGCCATCGGCGGCGAAGCTGTGGCCGTCGCCATCTACTGCCAGTGGTGGCTGCCGGATACGCCGCAGTGGGTCTGGGTGGTGGGCTTCTCGCTCGGGCTGCTCTGGATCAACGCGCGCAGCGTGGGCAACTTCGGCGAGTTCGAGTACTGGTTTTCCATGATCAAGGTGGTGGCCATCATCCTGTTCATCCTCTTCGGCATCGGAGTGCTGGGCGGATTTGGCTCCGCGCCCGCCATCGGCCTGGAAAACTTCACCGCTCACGGCGGATTCTTCCCCTTTGGCCTTCGCGGGGCCTGGATGGCGCTGGTGTTCGTCATCTTTAGCTACATCGGCACGGAGGTGGTGGCGGTGAC
>CAYRII010000233.1:0-3288 GCA_964424245.1 uncultured Terriglobales bacterium
AAGCCATTCGAGGCACCTCTCAGGATGGATTCAAGCACACGGACAGACACACATTCCAGACTTCAATGGGATAGGAGCGCGGCGCAGCCGGACTCATTCCGGGCGGTCCCGCATCATCTGCTGCATATCGAACTTCTGCGGGGTGCCTTTGATTTGCGTCTTGGCGTCGGTGACCAGGCGCACGAGCGTCATCGAGCCTTCCGCCGAGGTCATCTTTACCATTCCGTAGGGCTTAGCCTTGGCTGTGAACCACACGTCGGCCGTCTGACCGCCCTCGGTCGAGCGCCAGTGCTCGCAGTCGAAGGTGCCGGCGGGCGTGGTGATGGTTTCGTTGCCAACCTTCTCGGCCTTGCCACGAAAATCGGTAGGCTGGGGCTGCTGCGGCCGGCCCATCCCCATCATTTCCATCGGGAATTCCATCGGCGGCTGGCCGGGCGCCTGAACAATCATCCGGCGCGGCTGCATCATTCCTTCGCTTTCCACCATCAGCATCTTCATCACCATCTGGCCCTGCCGCGGATCCTGGATAACGGTTTCGAGCCAGTAGCCGGTTTTGCCTTCGTGGCTCTCGGTGCCCACCACGGCAAACTGCAGCTCCGATTTGGGCATATTTCTGCCCTCGAAGTTGTATACGGCGCCCGCGCCAACCTCCGGCGACCAGACGCCCAGAACTCTCGGCGGGCGCGGCCCGGGGCCGAACTGCGCCGCAGCGGGCGTCACCAGCGCGAGCAGACAAAAAATGACCACCATCTTTCGTACGCTGACGTTCATCTGCTTCCTCCGTTTGCTTGTTTGAATCCACCAGCTCAAAGCGCCAACCCGTGTTGATCCGTCATCTTCTGCGTTTCGAAGTTCGACTGCAGCACAACCGGGCCGATCTGGCAGCGGAACTCGATTCCCTTTTCGTCGGTGGCCACGATGGCTTCCCCGCTGGCCGATTTTTTGGCGAAAAAGAAAGCCACAGCCACCAGGCGGTTCTGCTCGCCCTGGCGAATCAAATTCACCCGCAGGGGAGCGTACTTCTCTTTGCCCTTTTTCGGCCGGATGTAAGTCTTTTCTTTCAGCGCCTCTTCGCTGATTCCGCGGAACGGCGCCATATCCTGCCCCAGGATCATCACTTCGAATTCTTCGGGCTCTGTGGCAACGTAGCGCTCCGCCTCGGCGGTCATCTGCCGCCCTTGCAAGACGGCGGCGCGCACCAGCGCCCGGCGCAGCGGCCGGGATGAATTCCAGCGGATGCGGAACTCGGCCTGGTTGGCGCGCGCCTGGTCGGAAAGCTCGTCCATCCCCATCCGCGCGCGCCCTCGGCTGGGGAATTCGTCAGGGCTGGTGGACTGGCCGCCGGAGCGGTCCGTGGTAGCGTCCGGGTTGGCGCCGCTGCTCCTCCGCCAGGTCACCGGCAAACGCACCCGCTTCACCCAGGGCGAATCCGAGAGCAGCTTCTGGACATCTTCCTGGCCCCATTCCGTATAGGCCTTCGTACGCCAGTCGTCATCCGCCCGGGCCGGAGCAGCCAACGGCCCCAGGTTCATTCCGATCATCGCCATTGCGACGAGAAGTGCAATTCCTTTTCTCGCCATAGGAATTCTCCCTCTATTTCTCGGCAGCCGATAGCACGGCTTCATATTCCACGGGATCAAAACCAATCACCACGCGGTCGCCCGCGCGCAGGGTCGGGGTCGCGCGGCTGTTCAATTCCTCCACCAGCTCGCGGCGGGCTTCGTCATCCGTTCGGATGTCTTTCTCATCATAGGAGATGCCACGCGACGAAAGAAACTCTTTCGCCGACTTGCAGGCGGCTCAGCCCGGCTGTGTGTAAAGTTGGATGCTGGACATCGTCTCCGTCTCTGCTGCGGCAACCGGCTCCCACTGTGTACCAGATTCCTCCGCAAGCGGGCAACGCCTTTTCCGCGGGAGCGGCAGCGAATCTAAGAATCACGCCCGGTTTCCGGGCGTGATGAAGCGGTCAAGGTGTGGCGACTTTGCCGCAAGTCCGGCCGGCCATCATTTACACTTACTAAATTTGTTTCCGCATCATTCGTAGGCCAGCGCATCCACGGGGTCGTAACCCGCGGCGTGAAACGCGGGGTAAATCGCTCCGGCGGAGGCTCCCAGGAACGCAAGAAGTGTGGCGCGAAGGATCCAATCCGCAGAGATCAGTACCGAGAGCGACGGAACCGCTCCAGCCAGCAAGGATTTGACACCGAAAGTCACTGCAAGCCCCGCCACAACGCCGAGCAAGGCCATTGCCAATGTCTCGCCCAGAATCAGCCCGACAATGTCGCTTCGCGAAGCGCCCAGGGCCTTGAGGATGCCGATCTCGCGCGTGCGCTCGAGCACCGTGGTGTACACCGTCAGCAGCACCACCAGAAAACTGATGACCACTCCCAGCACGACCATGGTGCGGATAAAGGGCCGCAGCTCCGGCAAGTTGGAAGAATTCATCAGCGTGAGGTATTCCTCCAGGGCGCGCACGCGGTGGCTGGGCAGCAGCGCGGCGATGGCCTCGCGCGCGGCTTCCGTGTCGCCGTTGCTACGCACATAGAAGAGCGAGACGCGCGCTTCGGCGCCGCCGATTTCCTGCGCCTTTCGCAGCGGGATGAAAAATCGTGCGCCCTTCCCGTGGACCACGATGCCGCAGACGGTGAACTCCTGCCCTTGCAACGGAATCCGGTCGCCCAGCTTCAGGCGCGACTGCCGCGCGCGGATATCGTCGATGATTACCTGGTTGTCGGAGGTAAACGGGCCGCCTTCGAGAAATTCGAAGCCGCTGCTCAGCGAGTTGAAGCTGTCGAAGTCAATTCCATAGATGAGGTTGAGTTTGGTGGTTTCCACCATCACCAGCACCGGCGCCACCGCTTCCACTCCCGGCACGCGCGCTAGCTGGCTGCCCAGCGACTCTTCCATCACCGCGCCGGACAAGGCGAAGAAAACAGAAGCGTTCGGCGGCTGCACGAGCACGTCGGCGCCCACGCCTTCCACGCGGTCGGCCCATTCGCGGATCACGCCGGAGGTGAGTCCGACAATGAACAGCACCAAAAAAATTTGCAGGGCCACGCCGACCACGCTCACCGAAGTGCGCAGCGGACGCGCGCGCAAATTGCTCCACAACAACTGAAAGAGCGAGAAACCGCGGGAAGGATGCGAGGCCATCGGCAAGTTCGTTCCGTCCGCTACTCTAGCATTGCGCGGGTTCGGGGTCAAAATGGGACGGCCATCCGCACGCAAGGCTCGCGAATTTCCTCTTCTGCCTGCCACTCAGGGGAATCACCGGCTCGACCGGACGAT
>CAYRII010000233.1:3298-4447 GCA_964424245.1 uncultured Terriglobales bacterium
CCTGCGCGGAACTGAAACCCGGTGCCAATAACTTCAGCGCCGGAAAGTTTGCCTCTCTCCGAATCGCCGTCTTGGGGCATTTTTTCTCTCCGCTTGCGTTACAAAATCACAAGCAGAATTTTTTCGCCCGAGTTTTCAACAACTGTGTTGAAAAGTTTGTGGAAAAGCGCCTCGAATTTTTCCTAACGGTCAATGCGCGCGTAACTTTCTCCGGATTGCACCATCGTGAGGCAGTTTTCGGAGACGAAATGGAAACAGAATTGCCGCTCCGCGGGCGGGGGAAACTTCGAAGATTTTCGCGAAAGCGTTTGCCTTCAATACCAGCGCGGAGGTTTCTGGAGCTTGATTTTGATAGTTTCTTCGTCCTTCTCGATATCAAACCACTGGCCAAATGTCTTCCAGCCCGTGGCAATCACCTGCACCAGCACTTTCCCGCGCGGCACGCGCGGAATGGTGGCGCGGCCATCGCGGTTCGTCTTCACGTTCATCTCGATCTTGCGGTCGCGGCGCAGCGAGCGCTCTTCGACGTAGCGCACGTAGACGCTGGCATTCTCCACCGGCTCAGACTTTTCCCCGGCGGTCACCTCGATACGCAGCCGGACTTGGACCTCGTCCTTATCCGAACTCTCCTCTTTGCTCTGCGTCTTCTTGGATTCGGGCTCCTGCGAGGCTTTCTTTTCCTCCGACTGAGAGGCGGCAGTCGCCGGCAACCAAAGAAAGAGGGCAACGAAAAGTGCGCGAACAAAAACCCGCCGCGTCATTTCACCCACCTAGAAACCCGGACCTTCATTCTTCTCCGTTTCCTTCGTGTCCGTGCGCTTGCGCAGCACCGGACCGGCCTCTCCCGGCCGCTTCCGCTCGCCGAGGAGACGCCGGAGGTGGTCGCGCACCTCGTCGTGGCGCGAAGTGTTCACCACGTACGCCTCCCGCTCGGGCAGGACCTGTTCCATCGTGCGACCGGCCGCCAGAATCCTGTCCTTGGTCATAGGATGCGTAGAAAAAGCTTTGGCGATGCCACCCTTCTTTTCCTTTTCCAGGCGCTTCATCCGCTCGAAGAAGTCCACGAAGGCCACCGGGTCGTAACCTGCGGCGCTATGATACTGCAAGCCCAGGAAATCGGCCTCGCGCTCGGCGTTGCGGCTGAACTTG
>CAYRII010000234.1:0-4443 GCA_964424245.1 uncultured Terriglobales bacterium
GGCGGTGGCGACGGCAGTTGCAGGCCTTTACTCCCGAGCAGCGGCGCATGATCTGCGCCATGCTGATCAGCCTCGTCGACGCGGCCTTGCTGCCGGTTGCGCGCTACGCGGAAGCAGCCGACGGCCATGAGCAGCGTGAGATCGGCTCGGTGATCGCGCTCTTACTGGCGCCAGGGTCGAGGGAGACTCGCCATGCGGCTGACTAGTCTGAGTGGCCGTTTCAAGGAATCCGAACTTTACCGTTCGATCTTCCGTCACGGTTACACGGGGACCGCGCGCAACCGGTACCTGACACTGCTCACGAACGTCTTCTTGCATCTGCATCCGTTGCAACTTCCAGAGGGCGCGCTACGTTTTACCTATACCTGGGGCCTGGGAGGGATCTCCTTCCTCTTGTTCCTGGTGCTCACGGTCACGGGCGTGTTGCTGATGTTCTACTACGTACCGGATACGGGTCGCGCTTACGATGACATGAAAGACCTGGAGTTTGTCGTCCCCTTCGGCCTGTTCCTTCGCAACCTGCACCGCTGGGCGGCGCACGCCATGGTGATTACTGTTTGGCTGCACATGCTGCGGGTGTTTCTTACAGGGGCCTACAAAAAGCCGAGGCAGTTCAACTGGGTCATAGGCGTGCTCCTGATGGTCTTGACTCTGCTGCTCAGCTTCTCCGGCTATCTGCTTCCTTGGGATCAAATCGCCTTCTGGGCCATCACCGTGGGCACGAACATGGCGACCGCAACCCCGGTCTTGGGCGCCGAGGGGCCGCTTACGCTCGTTACCTATGAGAACGACCTGCGGTTTGCGATCCTGGGCGGGCGGCTCGTAGCGCAGAACGCCTTGCTGCGCTTCTACGTACTGCATTGCCTGGCCCTGCCCCTAGTGGGTGTGGTCCTGCTCGCGGTGCACTTCTGGCGGGTGCGCAAGGACCGCTTCTCTGTTCCCGTCGCCTCCTTGCAGCTGGAGAAAGTGGCGGCCAAAGGCGCATTCAACAAGGCGGACGTGTGGCCCCACCTGGTAGCGCGAGAGTTCCTGGCCATGTTGCTGACGCTGGTCGTGCTTGTCGGCTGGTCCCTGATCGTGGATGCGCCGCTGGAGCAAATCGCCGATCCCAACAACACGCCCAATCCTGCCAAGGCACCCTGGTACTTCCTCGGGCTACAAGAAATGCTGGTCTACTTCGACCCGTGGATCGCCGGCGTGATCCTACCGGGAATGATAATCGCGGGCCTGATTGTGATCCCCTATCTGGATCCGAACCCCGAAGGAGTGGGCTTGTACGGATTCCGCCACCGGCGGTTTGCGCTCTCTGTATTTCTTTTCGGGTTCTTCCTTTGGGTCGTGCTGATCATCATCGGCCAGTTTTTCCGCGGGCCGGGGTGGAACTGGTATTGGCCGTGGGAAGGATGGGAGATGCCGAAACCGTTCTACGCAAAGACCTGGAATTTTCCCTGGTACGTCGGCGGCCCTGTCTTGCTGGCCTATTTCGCACTGGGGACCTGGTTGCCGCGACGGCTGCATGGCCGCTGGTTCGGCGAGCTCAGCCCGCGCAAATACGTCGCGATGATGTTGCTCCTGCTGAGCATGCTCGGCCTGCCGATCAAGATGGCCTTGCGCCTGCTCCTCGGGGTTCACTACGTGGTGGTCACACCATGGTTCAGGATTTGAGCCCGGCCGCTCCTGCTGCGGGGGCTGGCGGATCCACGCCCCGCAAGAAGACCCCCGCCTCGCTGGCGCGAGTGCTGACGGAGCGCTGCTCCGGGTGCGAGGTGTGCATCGTGTTCTGCCCTGTGGACTGCATTGTGCTGTTGCCGGACCCGAGCGGCGGCTTCAATCCCATCTGCGAGGTGGTGGAAGACGATTGCATCGGGTGCAAGATTTGCGCCCGCGAGTGTCCGTGGGAAGCCATTGAAATGGTTCTGTATCGAGCGGGAGTGGCGCAACATGAGGAGGCGTAAGCGCGTTGATTCGGTATTGGACAGCAGCCAGCGGCAGCCTCCTTCTGTTCCTGTTCCTGGTTGCCGTGTGGAAAGAGATTACGCCGGAGTGGAAGCGATACCGGCACGAGTTTCAGCGATTGCAAGCTGACAAGCTCCGGGACGAGTACGAGCGCGCCAGCGCGGCCCTCGAAAAGCCGGAGACCCAGCGACGCCGTGCGGAACTGGAACTTCGGCTGCGGCAACTCCAGCAGTCCCTGTCTGATCCCGAAACCCAGCGCCGCTACCGCGAGGCACGGAATTCCCTCCAATTCCTTGAGCAGCGTCTGGAACGAGCCGAGGACCGGCTACGCACCTTTCGCGCTGACTACCAGGCCTTGGAGTACGAACTGCGTGTGGCTGAGGACAAGCATCTCCCCGGCCTGCGCAAGCGGATGGATACCTTGCGAGCGGCCATCGCCCAAGCCGCCACCACCCGCGACGACCTGAAATGGCAAGCCGAACAGGCGGGTGCTGTGGTGCAGCAGTTCTCGACAGAACTCAACCAGGTTTCCGAAGAACTCACCCGGATCACCGACAACAAGGAGCGGCTGGCGCGGGAGCTGGCCCGGCTGCGCCAGCGCAGCCCGGAGATCGAGCAAGTCCTCCTCGATGAACTGAATGTGGCAGACCGCTGCGCCACGTGCCACTTGGGCGCTGTCCGGGGCGAAGCCGGTTGGCCAGTGCCGCACCGTCGTCACCCTGGCTTTTATCTGGACGCGCACCCCGTTAGCCGTTTCGGGTGTGCCACCTGTCACGGCGGTCAGCCTCGAGCCACAACCGTGCAGGCAGCGCACGGCCGGGTCAAGCACTGGTCCCAGCCCCTGATCCCGAAGCTGTACCTCGGCGGCGCGTGCGGCAAGTGTCACCGGGAGGAAGAGGTACCCTTCGAGCCCTGGCTCAGCGACGGCCGCCGGCTTTTCGCGGAGGCCGGCTGCATCGGCTGCCACGATATTGAAGGCCTGCGGTTACGCGAGAAGATCGGTCCTGATCTGTCCAAGATCGGCGACAAGGTCTCCGCGAGTTGGCTGGCACGCTGGCTGAAGAACCCGAAGGACTACCTGCCCGCCACTCGCATGCCTAACTTCATGCTGTCCGACGAGGAGTTGGAGAGCGTGCAGAGGTTCTTGTTTTCCCTGCGCACCTCGGATTCCATGCCTGGCTTCGTACCTTCCCAGGCGCCCCGAGTCATTGAGCGCGGAGAAAAGCTGTTCCGGCAATCGCGCTGCATCACCTGCCATGCTGTGAACGGCCGGGGCGGAACACTCGGGCCAGACCTGAGCCAGTCGGCGGGCAAGGTGCGTCCCGGCTGGTTATTGAGCTTCCTCCGCGATCCGCGAACATACTGGCCCCGCACGCGCATGCCGCGCTACCGCTTCAGCGACCATGACCTGCAGGCCCTGGTCGCGTACATGGTCCGTGAGTTTCAGGATGGCGACTGGCCTCCACCGGAGCAGGATTCCCTGCCCGCAGTCTCCGAGCAGGGCGCGACCCAAGGAAGGGCAGTAGTGCGCAAGTACGGCTGCTACGGCTGCCACGACATCCCGGGTTTCGAGCGGGCAACCAAGGTGGGAGCAGAACTGAACTCCTATGCAGACAAGGAGGTGGACCGGCTGGACTTCGGTACAGCGCGCGACGTGCCCGCCTCCTGGTACGCCTGGACGCGCGCCAAGCTGAAGAACCCGCGTATGTTTCGCGAAGGGCTGAAGATGCCGTACTTCGCCTTCAGCGATGAGGAGATCGAAGCGCTGATTGTGTTGTTGCGCAGCCTGTCCGAAGAGAATGTCCCTCCAGGGTACCGCATGCCTCTGAAGCCGGTTAGCACCTACACGCCTGAGGGTGCGTTCGGCCGGCTTGCTGAGGACTTGCAGTGCCTGACGTGCCACAGCATCCGCGGCCAGGGAGGCAGCCTGGCTCCGGACCTCACCTACGAGGGTGGTCGCGTGCAGAGCGAATGGCTTCGTGATTTTCTCCGGCGCCCGGACACGATCCGGCTGCACATGACCGAGCGCATGCCTCAGTTCCAGCTCCGCCCCGAGGAAATCGAGACCATCGTCAACTACATGAAGACCGTGCTGGTGCACGACGGAATTCCAGAGCAGGTATTCCGGCCGCGGGAGATCACCCCGGCGCTCATCGCCCAAGGGCGAAAGCTCTACTACGACAAGTACGCCTGCCAGGCATGCCACCAGATCGGGATGAGCGGCGGGGCCGTGGGTCCTGAACTGACCCAGGTTTCGCGGCGGCTGACCAAGGGCTGGCTGGTGGCGTGGTTGAAAAGCTCGCAGAGGCTTACGCCTGGGGTCAAAGAGCCGCAATACAACCTGTCGGACGAAGAGGCGCGCGCCATCGCTGCCTTCCTGCTCTCTTCGCCAACGGCCCCGGAGAAGTGAACCATGACGCGCCTTGCTTCGATGCTGCTCGCAGTGCTCCTGACGGCGGCCGCGACCGCCTGCTCACGTTCCCAGCC
>CAYRII010000235.1:0-2339 GCA_964424245.1 uncultured Terriglobales bacterium
TAAGCGGGTCGCCTTCGCGGATCTGGAACTCGCGTTTCACCACATACGGCCGGGTGTGTTTCAGCCCGTAGAACACGATGTGATCCACAAAAACTTGCTGCCCCTCCTGGATGCGAAAGGCCACGTTCATGCGCGAGGGGTCGGCAGGGTCCGGCTCCGCTGAGGCCTGAAAGGTCGCCTCCGGGAAGCCCTCGTTAAAGTACAGGTTCAGCACCGCATCCCGGTCACCTTCGATATTGGAGGGAGAATAGGGCTGGCCCTCGGTGGTGTTGATGACGCCGAGGATCTGGTCTGCCGTGAGGGCGCTGTTTCCGGTGATGACGAGCGCCGACACACGCGCCTGCGGTCCCTCCTCGATGCGCAAGTGAACACGGATACGATCGTCTTTTTGGGGCAGGTGTTCTTCCACTTCGCCGGTCACCTTGACCTGCGGAAAGCCGTTGGAGCGGTAGAGGTCCAGGATGGATTCAATGTCGCGCGCCAAGGTGGCCTGGTTGAAGCGCCCGTGGGAGAACAACCGTCCGGATTCCTGCATCAGCAGGCGTTCGCGAATCAGGTCCTCAGGAAAATAGCGGTTGCCCGAGATCAGAATGTCTGCCAGCTTATGGCGCGGGCCCCGTTCCACCTCATAGATCACGCGGCGGCGGTCCGAGGCGGCGTCCGATTCCTGGCGAAAGCCGATTTTGGCGTTGAAGTAGCCCTGGGTCTGAAAGTAGTCGCGCAGGTTGCGCCGGCCTTCGTTCAGCAGGTCGTCATCCAGGGCGTTTTCCTCGTAGACGGGAACGTGGCGCTTGATCAGGCTGCGACTCAGGCCGGCCCCTTCCACCTGAATGTCCACCCGCGGGCCGCGCTCGATGACGAAGACGTAATCGACGGAATTGGTCGCGGGACGGTAGGTTCGCTCCGTGAGGGAAACTTCGGCCAGCAGGCGGTTCTGCTTCTGGTACTTCTTGCGCAGGCGCTCCAGTGCGCCGGTGATGCGGCGCGCCGTGACGCGATCTCCGGGATGAAGCTTGGCGATCCCCAGCGCCTCGGCCTGGGAAAATCCCGACATTCCCTGGATGGCGACCTCGCCTACGCTGGCGGGTTCGCCGGGCGCCACCTTGAAATGGAGGTCCGCCAACTGCCTCTCCGGATGAAGGGTCTGCGCGGCGGTGATGGAGGACCGGTAAAAACCGTTTTCCGGCATGAGTTTCTGCATGCGATCGATGGCGTCCTGCAGTCTCTCCTCGGTGAGCAGTTCGCCCAGTTGCAGCTTGCCTGCGCTGAGCAACTGATTGACGGAAGGCGCCGGCTTGGGAGCTCCCTCGAGAGTCAGCGAGCCGATGAAAAAGCGTTGGGTGGCGACGAAGACCAGGGAGAGGTCCTGGTCGGAGAGGCGCTCCACGCGGGCGCGAATGTCGGCGAACAATCCTGTCGCGTACAGAGCCTGGATGCTCTGCCGGACGCGAACGCGGTCCAGTGGCTCATTGGGCTTCTGCAGCACACGCTGCAACAGGAGATCGGCTTGTTCCTGGTCCGTACCCTGCAGCCGGATTTCGCGCGCGTTGAGGCCGTAGAGGCTTGAGTCAGGGCTGGGAACAGAGGGGCCTTCAGGATTCGCGGACGGCAGGGATGGCGGCGCGTCCTGGGCGGCTGCCAGCGGGACGCATCCCATCGCCAGCGCGGCCACCACGACCCAAACTGTTGTTTTCAACACCGCCAATCATTCCCTTTTTTCGGTCCTGACCGATTCTAACCGACCGCAGGCAGTTGGAGGATTGCAACAGAAGACGCGGTTGCATTGCCGTGCCTCGACGCAACGGCCAGGGCCCCCGCACACGCTCTCTCAACCTTATAATACTTGCTGAGACTGCAGATGCCGATGCCTCTCGAGGACCGCTACTCGCGTCAAGTGCTGTTCTCCGGCCTGGGAGCCGAGGGACAGCGCCGGCTGAGCGCGGCGCACGTGACCGTGGTGGGCTGTGGCGCCACCGGCGGCGCGCTGGCCGGCCTGCTGGTGCGCGCCGGCGTAGGCACGCTCAGGCTGGTGGATCGCGATTACGTGGAGATCAGCAACTTGCAGCGCCAGATGCTGTTTGACGAACAGGACGCGGCCGAATCCCTGCCCAAGGCTGTCGCCGCCGCGCGCAAACTGGCTGCTTGCAATTCCGCGATTTCCGTGGAGCCGGAGGTGGCGGATCTCACGCCGGTCAACGTCGCGCGCCTGCTCAACGGAACCCATTTGATCCTGGACGGCAGCGACAACTTCGAGACGCGCTATCTGATCAACGATTTTTCCGTCGCCCACGGCGTACCCTGGATTTACACGGCTGCGGTCGGCAGCTACGCCGTGACCA
>CAYRII010000235.1:2349-4393 GCA_964424245.1 uncultured Terriglobales bacterium
CGTTCCGGGGGAAACCGCGTGCCTGGCATGCGTGTACCCGCAGGCACCCCGCGGGGCGGTGGAAACCTGCGACACCGCAGGCATTCTGAACTCGGCAGTCAACCTGGTGGCGTCCCTGGCCGCAGCCGAAGCACTGAAGATTCTTTCCGGGGCGCCGGAAAAGCTGCGGCGCTCCCTGCTCTCCTGGGACGTGTGGAGCAACCAGCGTTCCAAGGTGGCAACCACAACCCCGGATCCCGGCTGCCGAACCTGCGGCGCGCGCGAGTTCCCTCACCTGGAGGGCGAAGGCCGCCCGCACATCACGCTTTGCGGACGCAACTCGGTGCAGATTCACGAACGCCACCGCCCGGTGGACCTGGACGAAATGACGCGCGTGCTCGCGCCCCACGGCCGCGTGCGCCACAACGACTTTGTGCTCAAGTTCTGGCCGGGAGAGTACGAAATCACGCTTTTCCCGGACGGCCGCGCCATCATCAAGGGCACCACCGACACCGCGGTCGCGCGCAGCCTCTACGCGCGCTTCGTCGGCTCCTAGCCTCTCCGTCCCTGGATTTTTTGCGGCGAGCCTCGGCATCCATGGCTCGATCTGCTATCTTCAAAGCCTTTGCTTCTGCCGGAGGCGTTTCCTGCGAAGCAAACTCTTACCCGGCCCAGGAGATTGATGACCGCGCCCGAAACCGCTCCCCTCCGCCCCGGCCCCACGATCGGCGTTCGCTGGGCTGCCCTGGTTTTTCTCAGCCTGGCCATGTTCGGCAACTACTACGTGTATGACAGCATTGCCCCCATCGCGGACCTGCTGAAGTCGCAACTGGGATTCACGGATGAGAACATCGGTTCGCTCTACACGGTGTACAGCATCGCCGCATTGCTGACGCTATTGGCCGGCGGGTTCATCATCGACCGCATCGGAACCAAGAAATCCACGTTCATCTTCGGCGTCATCTGCCTGGCGGGCGGAGTGCTGACCGCGGTTTCACCGGAACTCAAATTCATGCTGGCGGGCCGCCTGGTGCTGGGGCTGGGGGCGGAATCGCTGATTGTGGCGGTCACCACGGCCCTGGCCAAGTGGTTCAAGGGCAAGGAACTGGGGCTGGCTTTTGGCGTCAACCTCACCATCGCGCGCCTGGCCTCGGTGGCCGCCGACAATTCCCCCACCTGGGCCGGAGCCTACTACGATTCCTGGAAGGGTCCGCTGGTTATTTCTGCCATCATCAGCGCCTTCTGCGTGGTGGGCGCCGGAATGTACTGGCTCATTGAGAACTACGCCGAGCAGCGCTATCAGTTGGGCGAGGCCGGCTCCACCGACAGGGTCGTGTTCGGCGACATCTTCAAGTTCAGCTACTCCTACTGGCTCATCGTGGGACTCTGCATTACCTTCTACTCCGCCATCTTTCCCTTCCGCAGTTTCGCCATCAAGTTCTTTATTGAGGCCCACGGAACGTCGCGTGAGTTCGGGGGGTTCCTCAACAGCGTGCTGCCGCTCTCGGCCATGGTGGCCACACCGCTGTTCGGGCTACTGGTGGACAAGGTGGGGCGGAGGAGCCTCTTCATGGCTGTCGGGTCGCTGATGCTGTTGCCCGTCTATCTCATGATGGCGTACAGCCAGGTTTCGCTTTACGTGCCGATCTCCATGATGGGCATCGCCTTTTCGCTCATCCCCGCAGTCATGTGGCCTTCGGTGGCCTACATCGTGGAACAGAACAAGCTGGGCACGGCCTATGCGCTCATGACCTTGATCCAGCAGATTGGCCTGGCAGCCATGAACTGGGGGATTGGTCGGGCCAACGACGTGGCCGGGGCCAGCGCCTCCCACCCAGCCGGGTACAACCCGGGGATGTGGATCTTCTCCGTGCTGGGCTTCCTGGGCCTGTTTTTCTCCTATCTGCTTTGGAAGTCGGAGACTGGCCCCAAGGCCCATGGACTGGAAACCATCCGGGCGTAGGCGGCCTGGGGAGCGCCTGCCTGGCGGAGTTGACGCCGCTGCCTGCTCCTTTTACCCTCCGAAGAGCTTGGGTGCCCCCCGGTGGAGCGCCCCTGCTAACGG
>CAYRII010000236.1:0-4335 GCA_964424245.1 uncultured Terriglobales bacterium
TTCCTGCAGCTCACCGAGAGCGACCTGAGCGCCGGCATCTCGGCGAGGGCTCGGAACCCCCGGTTGCGCAGGTTGTGACACCGCCGCCCCCAGAGGTACTCGATGGTGCGCGACCGGCTCAGCGCCACGAAGCCGTCGTCACCCGCCACCGTGTCCTGGCACATCAAGAACTTGAGGTGCGGCAGCGCGGCGATGGGCGGCATGTCAGCGTCCTTGGCGTCGAACGCCAACCAGCCCAAGTCGGGAAGGTCCTCAAGCGGCGTCAGGCCGGCGCCGGTGATGGCCAGCTCCCCGCTGTCGAGATTCAGCGCGAATAGACCGTCCAGTCCCGCGAGCTGCGCCAAGCCGGCGTTCGTGAACGGGCGCCGGTGCCCGAAGTAGTCCCATACGACCTGCATCGCGGCGGGCTCGCCCGTCCGGTACGCCACGACCAGCGTTTCCGCCACTCGCTCGTAGCGCTTGATGAGCGGCGTCTCTTGGGAGAGCCGACGCTTGAGCTCGGCCCAGCCCGGGAAGCCCAACTCACGGGCGAGAGCGTGCTGCGTCTAGCGCAGGGTGGGGATCCCGGATGCGTGGGGGAGCACGCGCAGCAGCCGGGCGCGGGCTTCGGCCACGTTGGCGCGGAGCGCCTTGAGCCAGCGCTTCGCTTCCTTCTTGAGGTTCGCGAGAGTGGGCATGAACCTTCCTCCATCGCCTGACGTCCGCTGAAAGGACAGGCTGGAAGAAGGTGGCGACGTGCTACGAGACGACTTGGGTGGGAGAGACTCCCTTGCCGCGGACAGGACGCGCCCCAACGGGCACTGGAGGGAGTCTCGCGCTGCACGCCGGATCGGTCAACTCGATGTCCGGCCGAAGCGGCCGCCAGCCTTCGTTAGCGAGGTAGACGAACCGCCACGCCAGCGCCCACGAACCAATCGGCGGCGCCGGCGCCGGCCACTCCTCGTCCGAGGCTCACATCCAGCTGCAGGTTGTCCCGCACCAGAAAGGTGAATCCGCCGTCCAGATGGTGCGCAGCCTCGCCACCGTTGGCCGGCAGACTACCGAACGTCTCGGCGAACGCCCCCACGCGCTCCGACAGCGCAAATCCGAATGACCAGGTGTAGGTGAGGTCCAGCAGGGTGACGCGGCCGCCGCTGCCGTCGTCCGTGGTGGCCCAGGAGGCGCCCAGGTTGGAGCCCACCGACACGCGATCGCTCAGCGGCCGGGAAACCGTCAACAGAACGCTAGGATCCACTCGCTCACTGCTCACCCCTTCCGCCCCGGTGGGTACCGAGATCGCCCCGATCAGCGCGATGTCCGGGAGCGCACTCCGCGCCGACGCCAGCCGGTACTTGAAGCCCAGCTCCAGGTCCAACAGACCCTCGCTCCCGAACGCGGCCGGCTGATTGGTGAGCTGGAACCCGGCGAACCCGATCCGCGCTTCCAGCGCGCCGAGCACCCCCACCCGGGCCAGCATGCCGGGGACCGTGTGCGTGTGAAGGGACGTGCCGCTGAAGCTCACGGTCTCCAGCGACCAGCCGCCTTCAAATTGGGCAAACCCTCGCGGCACGATGCTGGTGGACTCCGTCTTGTCCGGGCGGTCGGTGACCACCGGACCGGGCACCGCCGGGCCCGACTGCGCGTGCGCGCTGCGCGCAACAGCGAAGCAGCAGAGAAACGCCAGGAGGAGGGGCATAGGCGTGCCGCAAATCTATACCAGGTGCGGGGGTGTCGTGTGCGCAGTACGGGTGTGTGCCCCGCGCCACACCAGCCGCCGAGGCGTCCGGAAGTCAGGTGCCACCCGGAATCGATTGTGGCCCAAGACGATGAATGGTGTGGCTAAGATGCATAGGAGTTGGCCCGGAAGTTGCGAGAGTACCTGATGCGCGAACGGCTGGGAGCCCGCGACATGGCGGGCATGTCGCCCGGAGCACCATAACCCGAGCGTCAAGCGGCCGCGGCGGCTCCCGCCCTAGCGCCTCCATCGGGATAGGGGAGAGTAGGTGATCCCTACTCTTCCCCTCCCACACCACCGGACATGCGGGTCCGCATCCGGCGGTTCAACAAGTTGAGGTCGAAGCGGCAAGCCGGGGCACTCCGAGCCGTTCGAAGTAGGTTCCCGGAAAAGCCGTATGCAGCGCGCCGAGACCGGCCGCCCACCACCAGCGGCGGCCGTGACCAGCCCCTTGCCGCGTCAGCCACGCAGGCAAACCCAGAGCGTGGAGTTCCCGGAAGGTCGTGCGGCCACGTTTCCAGTGTTTCAGTTGGATGGTTCTCAGCCGGCGGTGAATCCAGCTATCCAAGGTCGCGAAGATCCCCGGGGTCGCGGCAAGCTGAAAATATTCCTTCCAGCCCCGCAGGTATCGCCCCAGTTCCCTGGTTACCTGGACCATACTCCGTCCCCCGGTCCGGCGAGTCATCTGCCGGACTCGCTGCTTCAGCTCTGCAAGGGCCTGGCCTGCGACGCGGCATTTCACCATGCTTCCCTTGGCTATCCAAAAGCTGTAGCCGAGAAATTTCCGGCTCCACACCCGCGCCACCGCGCTCTTCTCGTCGTTGATCCGGAGTTTGAGCTTGGCGTACTGTCGCCGCAGGGCGGCCAGCACTCGCTGCCCAGCCCGCTCCGACCGCACATACACGTTGCAGTCATCGGCGTAGCGGACAAACGCATGCCCGCGTCGCTCTAACTCCTTATCCACTTCGTCGAGTAGCACGTTGGCCAGTAACGGCGACAGCGGCCCGCCTTGCGGCGTGCCCTCCTGCCGCTCCACCATCACTCCGTTGGCCATGATCCCGGCCTCCAGGTAACGGCGGATGGTCCGCAGCACCCGCTGATCCGCGATCCGATTGTGCAACTTCCCCAGCAGCACGTCGTGGTTCACGCGATCGAAAAACTTCTCCAAGTCCACGTCCACCACCCAGCGTCTGCCGTCCTGGATATACCGCTGCGCCTTCCGCACCGCATCGTGCGCTCGGCGTCCCGGCCGGAAGCCGTGGCTGTGCTCGGAAAAGGTCGGGTCGAAGATCGGCTGCAGCACCTGCAACAGCAGTTGCTGGACAAAACGGTCGAGCACCGTCGGAATGCCCAGTGACCGCATCCCGCCGCCGCTCTTGGGAATGAGCCGTTGCCTCACTGCGCTCGGCTGGTAGGTCCCCGCGAGGAGCGCCTCACGGAGTGCCGGCCAGTGCTCCCGCAGATACGGCCCTAACTCCCCCACCGTCATGCCGTCGATGCCCGGACTGCCCTTGTTGCGCCGCACGCGGTGGAACGCCACCAGGGCGTTCTGCCGCGCCACCACCTGCTCCATTAGCCAGGGGTGGCTGCCTGAGCGTTCCTTCCCTTGAGCCGCCCGTCCGGCTTCACCGCTGCACTGGCCTTCGGAGGCTTCACCTCCTGCTTCCAGTGCGAGCTCCATCTGCATGGACATCTGGTGCTTGGCCTTCCCACGGCTCATCGGCGATGCGCTCTCCTCACTGTTCGGCCCTTCGCGACCGGGGCGGTACCCTCCCGAAGCCCGTCGCTACTACGACCTCTGCTGACTTCTCGCTCCGGTGCGGCCCCGTCGCCCTTTCAGGCGTAAGGCGAGATCTCCCCAGGTAAGAATGGATGACCTTCCCCGCACAACCGCCGGATTTACGCCGCCAGAGCCTTGGTCGTGAGAGCTTCGCGGTTCATTGCCCGCTCGCCCTGCTCGACAACGCCTTATCATCCGGTTCGTGTTCCTCGGCTCACAGGTTCGCTCCCCGCTGCTTTCAGCGGTCCCCTCACGGTCGCCGCCTTGCGGTTCGCTTGGGTCGTTACGACCAACTCCCCGGGGGACTCGCACCCCCAAGCCATCCTCCATGCTGGGCACACAACGAAAGCGGGCGGCCCGGAACGAGCCGCCCACAGTTCATGCCGTCATGCCGTTATGCCGTTATGCCGTCGCCTCACTGCACCGCGTTGATCATCCCGAAGATGGGCAGGTACATCGCCACAATCATGCCGCCCACGATCACGCCCAGCACCACGATCATCACCGGCTCCATCAAGGAGAGCAGCGCCGAGACCGCCACGTCCACCTCGTCGTCGTAGAAGTCGGCGATCTTGGTGAGCATCTCGTCCAGACCGCCGGTGGCCTCGCCCACCGCGATCCTCGAGGTCACCATGGGCGGGAACACCCCAGATTTCTCCAACGGCTGGGAGATGGTCTCGCCGCCCGCGATGGAGGCCCGGGAGCCCATGACCGCGTCGTGGATCACCCGGTTGCCCGCGGTCTTGGCGGTGATCTCGAGGCCATCGAGAATGGACACGCCGGAGGAGATGAGCGTGCCCAGCGTCCGGGTGAAGCGCGACACCGCCGACTTGCGCAACAG